>JBGPSI010000020.1:0-40607 GCA_041490045.1 Bradyrhizobium sp. | reverse complement strand
TGGGACCTGCGCGGCGTCAACCATCCGATGATCACCTCGATGCGCGAGCACCGCGGTTATCTCTATCTCGGCGGCATCGCCAACAACCGCATCGGCCGTTACAAGCTCGGTGATGCCGATCCCGGTTTCGTGCAGTACGACAAGCGCTGGGGGAAGAGCCAGTGATCGCCGCGCTGAAGACCTTCACCGACCGCCTGCTCGGGCGGGGCGATGCGACCATCACCGTGCCGTCGTTCGACGGCGCGTTGAAGCCGAACCAGATCCTGGAAAAGGCCGAGATCGTCGGGCAGTTCGACGCGCCCGAGGACCTCGCCACCGACGGCAAGGTGCTCTACATCGCCGACGGCGCCACGTTGCGCCGCCTCGACGGCGCGGCCATCGCCGAGGTCCGGCGGTTCGACCGCCCGATAACAGCGCTGTGCTGCCTGGGCGATGGCGGCATCGCGGTCGCGCTCGACGGGCGCGAGGTGCAGGTGTTTGCGACACCGGCAGCGCCATCGCCCACGATGACTTTTTCCGATGCCTCGATGCATGCGATCAACGCGCTGGCGCCGGGGCTGGGGAAGACGCTGGTCGCAACCGACGGCTCGACCGCGCGCCCGTACCGGCAATGGGTGCACGACCTGATGGAACGCGGCCGCACCGGACGCGTCCTTGTCCTCGATCTCGAAAGCCGCAGCATCCGTCCGCTCGCTTCGGGGCTTGCTTACGCGTTCGGCGTCTGCGCCGGGGGTAACGACCTCTTCGTCAGCGAAAGCTGGCGGCACCGCGTGATCGCGCTTGGCGCGGACGGAAGCCCGCGCACGGTGCTGGAACATCTGCCGGTCTATCCGTCGCGGCTGTCGCAGGCCTCGTCCGGCGGTTTCTGGCTGACCGCGTTCGCCGCGCGCACGCAATTGGTCGAGTTCGTGTTGCGCGAAAACGCCTACCGGCGCCGCATGATGGCGGAAATCGATCCCGAATACTGGATCGCACCGAAGCTGACCTCGGGCCAGTCCTTTCTCGAACCCATGCAGGGCGCGCACATCAAGACCATGGGCGTCGTCAAGCCATGGGCGCCGCCGCGCTCCTACGGCCTCGTCATCCGGCTCGACGCGCAGGGCGTGCCGCTCTACGCGCTGCATTCCCGGGTCGACGGCGTCAACCATGGCGTGGTGGCGGCGGTTGAAATGGATGGCGCGCTGTTGGCCATCGCCAAGGGGCCGGGCCGGCTGCTGCGCGTGCGGCTCGCCGATATCGAGCAGGAGCTGCGCGCATGAGCGACGACATTATCCTCGCGCTTCGCAAGGCGACGAAGCTTTATGCCGGCGTTCCCGCGATCGAAAATGTCGATTTCGAACTGCGGCGCGGCGAGATCCATGCGCTGGTCGGCGAAAACGGCGCCGGCAAATCGACCCTGACAAAAGTGATGGCCGGCGTCGTCACCCTCACTTCGGGAAAGATGGAGGTCGACGGCGTCGAGGCGACGCCGCGCACGCCGCTGGAGGCCCGCCATCTCGGCATCGCCATGGTGTTCCAGGAGAACAGCCTGGTGCCGACCATGACGGTGGCGCAGAACCTGTTTTTGGGACAGGAGAAGTTCTACAACCGGCTGCGCGGCATCTACATCGCGGCCCAGCAGTTCCTGCAATCGCTCAATTTCGACGTCACCCCGACCGCGACCGTCGGCCTGCTCGGTGCCGCCAAGAAACAGATGGTCGAAATCGCGCGCGCCGTGCTGCACGAGGCCAAGGTCATCATCTTCGACGAGCCGACGGCGACGTTGACGCCGGAGGAGAAGAAATACTTCTTCGACCTCGTCCGCGACCTCAAGCGCCGCGGCGTCTCGATCGTGTTCATCTCCCACGCGCTCGAGGAAGCGCTGATCCTGGCCGACCGCATCACCGTCCTGCGCGACGGCAAGCATGTCGTGACCGACGACGCCGCCAAATTCGACCGCGCCCGGATCGTGCAGGCCATGGTCGGGCGCGACCTGTCGAACACGCTCTATGGCTTGCGCAAGAACAGCGTGCGGCCCGCCGGCGCGCGCGTGCTCACCGTGCAGAACCTCAAGATGGCGCCGATGGTCAAGAACAACTCGCTGTCGGTATTCGCAGGCCAGATCACCGGCGTGTTCGGCCTGGTCGGTGCCGGCCGCACCGAGACCTTCAAGATCGTCGCCGGCGTGCTGAAGCGGGATTTCTTCCACGGCGGCGAAGTGATCCTGCACGGCAAGTCGGTGCGCTATCGTGTGCCGGCGCCCGCGGTGCGCGCCGGCATCGCCTATGTCACCGAGGACCGCAAGGTCGAGGGTTTCTTCGAGACCATGTCGGTGGCCCGCAACATCTATCTCGGGCTGCTCGCAAAGCTGCCGGGCGGCCGCTTCTTCCTGTCCAGCCGCGAGGCCGACAAGGTCGGCAAGACCTGGGTGGAGCGGCTGAAGATTCGCGCCACCGGCAACGACATCAAGGTCGTGGAACTGTCGGGCGGCAATCAGCAGAAGGTCGTGATTGCGAAATCGCTGGTGCAGGAGCCGGACCTGATCATCTTCGACGAGCCCACGCGCGGCGTCGACGTCGGCGCGATCGTCGAGATCCACGAGTTGATCCAGCGGCTGGCCGACGAAGGCAAGGCGGTGGTGATGATCTCGTCCTATCTGCCCGAGATCATGGCGCTGTCCGACCGCATCCTGGTGTCGCGGCAGGGCAAGGTGGTCGAGGAATTTTCGGCGCTGGACGCGACGGAGGAGAAGATCATGTACGCGGCGGTGCATTGAGGGATCGCGAGTTAGGAAGGGCGATTTTCTCTCCGTCATGGCCGGGCTCGTCCCGGCCATCCGCGTCTTTCTTTCTAGGTCCAGCCAAGGACGTGGATGCCCGGGACATCTAGCGCGAAGACGCGCTTCGCGCTCTTGCCCAGGCATGACGAACTTTCGGCTTTATTTCCTACTCGATCTTCACGCCCGCCTTTTTTACCACCGCGCCCCAGCGAGCGTCTTCGCTCGCAAGAAACTCGCCGAACTCCTTCGGCCCCAGCGCGCGCGGCAGCGCGCCGAGGGTGGCGAATTTCTCGACGATGTCGGGCGACTGCGTGATCTTGTTGATCTCCGCGCCGAGCCGGTCGACCCGCTCCCGCGGCGTCGCCGCTGACACGACGATTCCGAGCCAGGCGGAGAGGCCGATCCCCGGATAGCCCTGTTCCGCCATGGTCGGCGTATCCGGGAATGCCGCGATCCGCTTGGAATAGGCGCTCGCGATCAGGCGCATCTTGCCCTCGCGAATGAACGGCTCGGTCACGGCGACCGTATCCATCGCGACATTGACGATGCCGCCCATCAGATCGACCATCGCCGGCACGCTGCCGCGATAGGGAACGTGCAGGATGGTGATCCCGGCGCTCTGCTTGAACACCTCCATGCCGAGATGCGACAGCGTGCCGTTGCCCGACGAGGGATGCGTGAGCTTGTCCGGGTTCGCCTTGGCATAGGCGACGAGCTCGCTCACGTTCTTCACCGGCAGCGACGGGTTGACCACCAGCACGATCGGCAGATCGGCGGCGAGCGCTACCGGCGCGAAATCCTTCAGCGTGTTGTAGGCGACGGATTTGTACATATGCGGGTTGACCACCAGCGAGGCGAGCGGCGCCAGCACCATGGTATGGCCGTCGGCCGGCGACTGCGAAAGCTGCGCCAGTGCCATGCTGCCGCCCTGGCCTGGCCGGTTCTCCACGATCACGGTTTCGCCGAGCGAGGAACTCAGGCGATCCGCCAGCAGGCGCGCAACCAGGTCGGTGGCCTGGCCCGGCGGAAACCCGACCAGGATGCGGGTGATTTCGGCGGCTCTTGCACCGGACAGCGCCAGAACCAGAGCCATAACTGCCATCAACAGACGCCGCATATCGCATCCTCCCCTTTTTTCGTCTGCGCGTTTTCTTTTGCGCGAGGCGGTGTCCGCTTCGCCCGAAACGCTTTTTTCAAATAGTTCCGGCGGCGCGAAGCCGCGCGATCTCCGCCGTGGTCAGTCCGAGCGCGCCATAGACCTCGTCGCTGTGCTGGCCGAGCGAGGGACCGGCGCGGCGCACCGACACCGGCGTTTCGGAGAAGCGCGGCACCACGCATTGCATGCGCACCTCGCCCAGCTCCTCGTCCGGCACGCTGACGATGGCCTGGCGCGCGATGAAGTGCGGGTCGGCGAAAATGTCCGATGCGTCATAGATCGGCGAGAAGCCGACCTGATGCGCGTGCAGGCGCTCGCGCAGCTCGTCCAGCGTCAGGCGCGCGATGGCATCCTTGACGATCCGGTCGATCGCCTGCCAGTGCTTCACCCGCGACGGGTTGTCGACGAAGCGCGGATCGGCGAGCAGATGCTGCAGCCCGAGCGCGGCACAGAAGCGTTCGAAAATGCTTTGCGTCGAGGCCGCGATCGAAGCCCATTTGCCGTCCGAGGTTGCATAGATGTTGCCGGGCGCGGCGTACTGGCTGCGGTTGCCGCTCTGGGTGCGCACGGTGCCGAGCTGGTCGTACTCGATGGCGAGGAAATCGAGCGTGCGCATCATGGCTTCGGTGACCGCGCAGTCGATCTCCTGACCACGCGCGGCAGGATCGCTCTTCAGCCGGAAGAGCTCGGCGAGCACGCCGATTGCGCCGAACAGGCCGCCGACCGCGTCCGAGATGGGGTAACCGAGATGCAGCGGCGTGCCGCCCTCCTCGCCGCACATCCGGGTAAAGCCGCTCATCGCCTCGAACACGCGGGCGAAGCCGGGATTGCTGCGATAGGGCCCGGTCTGGCCGAAGCCGGTGATGCGCAGGATGGTCAGCCTCGGGTTGATCCCCTGCAGCCAGGCCCGCGTAATGCCCCATTCGTCGAGCGTGCCGGTGCGGAAATTCTCGACCAGCACATCATGTTCGGCGACGAGGCGGCCGAGCAGCGCCTTGCCGTCGGCCTTGCGCAGATCAAGCGTGATGCCCTTCTTGTTGCGGTTGGTGACTTTCCACCACAGCGGCACGCCGTCCTTGTGCGGCGCCAGCCGGCGCAGCGCATCGCCTTCGCCCGGCATTTCGACTTTTACGACTTCGGCGCCGAGATCGGCGAGCATGGTCGAGGCAAAGGGGCCGGCCACGACCGTCGAGATGTCGAGGACGCGCAACCCCGCCAGGGGACCGGTTGGCACAAGCGCATGGGATGAAGCAGCCATTCGCCGATGCTAGCCGCCTCCCCAACTATGCGGTATGGTCATATCGATCAAACCAGAATTACCGAAACGGCAATTCCGCAATTCCCATGGATATCAGGCAGCTCAAAACCTTCGTCGAGGTCGCAACCAATGGCAGCTACGCCCGGACGGCGGCGATCGTCGGCGTGGCGCAGTCGGCGCTGAGCCGCCAGATCTCGGCGCTGGAACGATCGATCGGCGACCGGCTGTTCCACCGCACCGGACGCGGCGTCGTGCTGACCGAGCTCGGCGAACGCATGCTGCCGCGCGCCCGCGCGCTGGTCGCGGATGCCGAGGCCTGGACCGATGCCGCGCGGGGCGAACGCGCGCAGCCGCACGGCGAAGTCACGCTTGGGGCGGTGCCGGTCGCCTCGCGCGGGCTGATCGCAGCGATTGCAGGCGAAATCCGCAACAGCCTTCCCGGCATCCGGTTGCGCGCGCTGGAAGGCTACAGCGGCCAAGTTGAGGAATGGCTGGCCTCGGGGCGTGTCGAGATCGGGATCTATAATCGCTACCGGCGCGGCCGGGTCGCCAACGCCGAAGCGCTCGCCCGCACCGAAATGCACCTGATCACGCGGCGCAGCCACCCGATGGCGCGCCACCGCGAAGTCGCGGTGCGCGCGCTGGCCGACATCCCGCTGGCCTTGCCGGTCCGCCCCAACAGCCTGACCAGCGTGCTGACGGGCCTTGCGGCCTCGCAGCACTTCGAGATCGACATCCGGTTCGAGGCCGGCTCGACGCCGCTGATCCGCGACGTGATGCTCGCCTCCGACCTCGCCACCATCTCGCCGCGCGAGGTGTTTTCGCGGGAGATCGCGGCGGGCGAACTCAGCGCCATTCCCATCGTGCGCCCGAAAATCCTGCAGACGACCTGGATGTCGTTGAGTTCCCACCATCCGCCATCGGAGGCCGCCAAGATCGTCGCCCGCCTCATCCGCCAGATGGCCGCGCGGAAGCAGGCGCCGAGGTAGGTCGGCGCGTGGGGTGTTCCGGGGCCTTCCGAACGTGCATTTTGGCAAGATCGACGGGGCCATCATGCCGTTAAATCGCCAAGACGCCGATCGATCCTTGTTCCGCCGCAGCGTCTTGCCGCGGCCGGTTTCGTGGATGGTCCCATGAAAAGACAGCTCGCAATCTTTCTCCTGCTGATGGCGGTCCCGGGCGCGTCGGTTCGCGGCGGACTTGCCGTCGATGAATCCACGCCTTCGCCGGCCGCCCCCGCGCCGGACCTGGCAAAATCATGCGAGCAGGTGTCGTTCACGCGAAACCTGCGATACGGCGAAAGCGACCTGAACGTGCTCGACGTGGCCACCGGCGGCTCCGACACGAGACAGATGTCGCCGCGTCCGGTTCTCCTGTTCGTCGCCGGCGAAAGTTTTTCCGGCGACAATTCCACGCCCACTACAGACCCGCTGCAGGATGCGGCGATGTGCTTTGCCGCGCGCAACGGCATGGTCGGGGTGAAGATGAACTACCGGCTGGCACCCGCAAACCCCTGGCCGTCGGGCGCCAGGGATGTCGCGGCGGCAACCTCCTGGGTGCACCAGAACATCGACCTGTTCGGCGGCAGCCGCGACGAGATCGTCGCGGTCGGCTATTCCGTCGGCGCCTTTCACGTCGCAAGCCTGCTCGCGCACCCGGAATTCCAGGACAGAGATGCCGGCATCGCCGCCGCGGTGCTGGTGTCGGGCATCTACCATGCGAGCGCCGACGCCAGCACGGCGGAAAAATCCCATTTCGGCAGCGACGCCAGCCAATACGATTCGCGATCGGCGTTTCCCGGCATCCTGAACATCGAGACGCCGCTGCTGCTCGCCTGGTCGGCGGTCGACCCCCCGCGCCTGGTCGCGGCAGGCGAGAAACTCAAGGAGATGTTGTGCAACTCCGCGACCCATTGCCCGCACACCACCGTGCTCCGGGATCGCGAGAGTATCGCGTCCGTGTTTGACCTCGATCCGCCGGGCGGAGGCCTGGCGCAGCCGACGCTCGAACTGGTGCGTGAAATCGAGGAACGGGGCCTGCCCTGAAGGGACGGGGAATTTCGGCTGTCGGGTTTATTTCCCGGTCTGACCGGCCAGAGCGACCGCCTCGTCGGCGCCGCTCTGCAAAATCTCGCCGGACAACCGCTTGTCGTTGACGGCGCGGGCGAGCTGCAGGGTGCCCACCATCAACGCGTAGATCGCAACCGCCTTTCGCCGCCGTTCGCCTTCGGTTTCCGCATCGAGACCCGCCGCGATCAGCGCGATGACATCGTCGACCTTGCCGGTGAAGGCGTCGCGCGTCGCTTTGGGGTGACGGGCGATTTCAGCGACCAGCGCCGAGGTGGGACAGCCCCGGCCGGGATTGTCGCGATGATTTTGCGAGAGGTAGTCGCGGATCGCGCCGGCAAGGCCGGTGCCGTTTTCGGCGGCCTTCGACAATTTATTGCGGAAGCCGGCATGGGACAGCACTTCGTGGACCAGATCCTCCTTGGAATCGAAATGGGCGTAGAACGCCCCGTTGGTCAGGCCCGCATCCGACATGATGCCGGCAATCCCGACCGCGGCGACGCCGTGCTCGCGAAACTGCCGCGACGCCACCTCGACAATACGCTGGCGGGTCAGGTCCTTGTGTCCCTTTTCGTACCGCATGGGCTGTTCCTCGGATTGGGTGCGGCGGCGCGGGGCCTTTGGCCTTCGGTGGCGGTCGCGCCCCTATTGAATTATGATCATAATTTGATATTATGATCATAATCTCACATCGATGCAGCGCTCGCAAGAGCCCGCAAGCGGCCAGGGAACGAGACTGATGAGCCTGCAGAACTCCGCGCCGTCAGGCGAAGCCTGTGCCGACGAACTGGATCTGGTCCCCGCGATCGGCGGCGGAAGCGCCGCCGACAAACCCGCCGCGGCCGCAAGGCCCGCCGCCCCCGCCGGCGCACCGGCCAAGGCGATCGAGGCGCGCTCCACCATCTTGACAGGACCGGTGCTGCCGACCTTGCTCAGGCTGGCGCTGCCGACCATGACCGTGCTGATCGCGCAAACCGCAGTGAACGTCGCCGAGGCCTATTATGTCGGCTATCTCGGAACCGACGTGCTCGCCGGCGTCGCGCTGGTGTTTCCGGTGTTCATGCTGATGACGATGATGTCGAACGGCGGGCTCGGCAGCGGCGTCGCTTCCGCGGTGGCGCGGGCGACCGGCGCCGGCCTCAAGGACGACGCGAACGCGCTGGTGCTGCATGCGATGGTGCTGGCGGTGATCGTGGGCGCGATCTTCACCATCGGCACCCATTGGGGCGGCCCGGCGCTGTACCGGACGCTCGGCGGCCGCGACGGCGCGCTCGATGCCGCGGTAAAATACTCCAACTATCTGTTCGCCGGCGCGATTCCCGTATGGATCGTCAATTTCCAGGCGGCGGCGTTGCGCGGTTCGGGCAATGTGCGCGTGCCGGCGATGGTGACGCTGGTCGGCGCCGTGGTCTTGATCCCGTTCTCCCCGCTATTGATCTTCGGCCTCGGCCCGGTACCGCGTCTCGGAATTGCCGGCGCCGGCATCGCGTTCGCGCTCTATTACGTCGCCGCCATGCTGGTGCTGCTGCGCTACATGACGACGGGCCGCTCCGGCCTCACCCTGAAGCTCGCGCCGCTCGAGGGCCGGTTGTTCCGGGACATTTTGAAGGTCGGCCTGCCGACCGCGATCTCTACCACGCTGACCAATCTGACCGTGATTCTGGTGACCGGCGCGGTCGGCCTGTTCGGCACCCATGCGCTGGCCGCCTACGGCATCGCCTCGCGGCTCGACTACATCATGATCCCGATCCTGTTCGGACTCTGCACCGCGGTTTTGACCATGGTCGGCGTCAACATGGGCGCCGGTCAGGTCGCCCGCGCCAGGAAAATCGCCTGGACCTCCAGCTTCGTCGGCGCCGGCGTCGCCGGCACGATCGGCGTGATCGTGGCGATCTTCCCGATGCTGTGGCTGCATCTGTTCAGCCATGATCCCGAGGTGCTCGGTCCCGGCGCGGTTTATCTTCGGATCGTGGCGCCGTCCTATGCGGCGCTCGGGTTCGGCTTCGTGATCGCCTTCGCCGCGCAAGGCGCCGGCCACGTGCTGTGGCCGTTCGTCGGCGCGGCCTCGCGGCTGGTGTTCGCCGCCGGCGGCGGCTGGCTTGCGGTGAGCTATTTCGGCGGCGGCATGGCCACCATCGCCGTCATGGTGTGCGCCTCGCTGGTATCGTACGCGCTGATCTGCCTGATCGTGATGGCTTCGGCCTCGGTGTGGCGCACCAGGAAGGCGTAGCGGGTTTAATCCTGCATGTGCCGGAGTTCGTCGACGAGCACGCGGACGTTCTCGCTGTAATCAACGGGAACGATGACGAGTTGCAGGCCGCCTTCGGAAAAGGCCTGCTCCAGCGCCGGTGCCAACCCCGACGCCGTCGTGACCCGCCGTCCCCGCGCGCCGTAGGCGGCGGCATAGGCGACGAAGTCTGGATTGCCGAAGCTCAGGCCGAAATCCGGAAAGCCATCGACGGCCTGCTTCCACCGGATCATGCCATAGGCGTGGTCCTCGATGATCAGCACCACGAGATTGAGCTTCAGCCGCCGCGCGGTCTCGAGTTCCTGGCTGTTCATCATGAACCCGCCGTCGCCCGCCACCACCAGCACGCGCCGCCCGGGATAAAGCAGCGCCGCCATCATCCCGGAGGGCAGACCCGCACCCATCGTCGCCAGCGCGTTGTCCAGAAGCAGCGTGTTGGCGACATCGGTGCGGTAGTTGCGCGCGAACCATATCTTGTACATGCCGTTGTCGAGCGCGACGATCCCGTCGGGCGGCACCACCTGCCGGACGTCGTGCACGATGCGTTGCGGCGTCAGCGGAAAGCGATCCTCTTCGGCGCGGTCGGTGATGTGGGAAAGGATTTCCTTGCGCAAGGACACCCAGTCCGCGCTCATCGCGAGCTTGCCCTCGAGCCGCGCGCCGAGCAGATCGAGGCCCTTGGCGATGTCGCCGACCACTTCGGCCTGGGGGAAATACACCTCCTCGACGGTCGCCGGAACGAAGCCGATGTGAACGACCCGGTGTTGCCCGCGCGCCATCAGGAACGGCGGCTTCTCGACCGTTTCGTGGCCAATGGTGACGATGAGATCGGCGCGGTCGATCGCCCGGTGGACGTAATCGCGTTCGCTTAAGGCCGCGGTGCCGACGTAATAGTCCGGCGCGCCGCCGACGGCGCCCTTCCCCATCTGGGTATTGAAGAAGGGGATGCGGACGCGGCGGACGAATTCTGACAGCGCCGGCGCCAGCTGCGGGCGGCTGGCGCCGGCACCGAACATCAGAAGCGGACATTTCGCGGCCAGGATCAGTTCGGCCGCGCGGTCGATCGCTGCCAGCGAAGGCACCGGAAGTTCCGTGGCATGGGCCGGCACCAGCGCGGCGTCGCCGGCATCTTCCGCGGCAACGTCTTCTGGCAGTTCGAGATGGACCGGGCCGGGCCGCTCTTCGGTGGCGATGCGAAAAGCGTTGCGAACCAGCGTGGGAATCGCGGAGGCACTCACGATCTGTTGCGACTGTTTTGTCAAAGGACGCATCGCCGCGACGATATCGACGATCTGGAAATGCGCCTGCGGGCTCTGGCGGATGGCCTTCTGGCCGGTGACCAGCACCATCGGCATGCCGCCGAGAAAACCGTAGGCCGCACCTGTGACGAGGTTGAGCGCGCCGGGACCGAGCGTGGAGAGCGCGACCCCCGGCCTTCCCGTCAGACGTCCATAGGTGGCGGCGAGGAACGCGGCTGGCTGCTCGTGGCGCGTCACCACGAGTTCGATCGACGAGCGCCGCAGGCTTTCGACGACGTCGAGATTCTCCTCCCCGGGCACGCCAAATATTCGATCGACGCCCTCGTTCTCGAGCGCCGCGACGAGAAGATCCGATCCCTTCATGTTCGGTCCCCGCTGTGGATCCAGGCGCGCCCTCAGAAGTTCCGCGTTCCCCACCCAGGCGAAATCTTCGCTGTTCAAGCCGGAATTTCAAGCCGCGTCGCCGGGCACGAAAACATCGCACATTCAGCGATGCCGTCATTGCAAAAATGCCCGTTCGGCGGCACCTCCCTTGACGCCCCCGAGTTTGATCCTGGTCAAGCGAAGCCGGGCGTGAGCCGCCTATAAAAGACAGGCTACTTCATAGACGCTTGAGGGATGCACCGAGTGAGGTGCAGTTTTGAATCGTGTCTCACAGGCAATCCCTCCCCGCCACGGCGTCTGAAATGGCGAGCCGCCAGCGCGAGATCTCGGTCTCCGAATTCTTCCTCAAGAATCGTCATCTGCTCGGATTCGATACCCCGGCCAAGGCGTTGGTCACCGCCGTCAAGGAAGCGGTCGACAATGCGCTCGACGCCTGCGAGGAAGCGGGGATACTTCCCGACATCAGCGTCGAGGTGAGCGACCGTTCCGGCAAGACACGGGTCATCGTGGAGGATAACGGCCCGGGAATCGTCGAGGGCCAGATCGCTCGCATTTTCGGCAAGTTGCTCTACGGTTCGAAATTCCACAAGCTCAGCCAATCGCGCGGCCAGCAAGGGATGGGGATTTCGGCCGCAGGCATGTACGGGCAGCTCACCGTCGGCAAGCCGTTGCACATCATCAGCCGCGTCAAGGGCGAAAAGCTTGCCTCGGAAATGCATGTCTCGATCGATACCGCCAGGAACCAGCCCGACATCCACCGCAAGAAACAACTGAAATGGGACCGTCCGCACGGTACGCGGGTCGAGATGGAAATGGAGGGCCATTATCAGAAGGGACCGCACTCGGTGGAGGTTTATCTGAAGCAGACGGCGATCGCCAATCCGCACCTCAGCATCGCCTACAAGGACCCACAGGGACAGGAACTACATTTCGTCCGCAGCATCAAGAAGCTTCCGCCGCGGCCGGTAGAGATAAAGCCACATCCCTACGGCATCGAGCTCGGCCGGCTGATCCAGATGTTGAACAACACCAAGAGCCGAACCTTGCTGGGATTTCTGGTCGACGAATTCTCTTGCGTCGGAAGGAAGACCGCGCGCAAGCTCATCGAGCTCGCCGGCGCGCATTCCGACCGGAAATTGAGCGACCGCTCGCACCCGAAGCACATCGCCCATGTGCAGGCTGCCGCCCTGCACAAGGCCATTCAAAAAACCCGTATCATGGCGCCGCGGACCGACTGCATTGTCCCGATCGGCGAGAAGCAGCTCCTGGACGGGCTGCACAAGGAGCTGGAGGCCGATTTCTTTACCGTCACCACGCGGCCGGCCGCCGCCTACCGGGGTAATCCGTTCCAGGTGGAAGTCGCGATCGCCTATGGCCGTCCCGGCGGAGCCGGAGTCGAAGTCGACGCCAGCGGGCACCTGCGCAAGAAGAAGGCGCAGGAAGAGCACGCCGCCGAAAACCTGATCGCGCAGAAGGACGAGCCGGTTCGCCTGCTGCGGTTTGCCAATCGGGTGCCGCTGCTCTACCAGCAGGCCGGCTGCGCTATCACCAGGGCAGTCACCCAGACCAACTGGAGAAGCTATGGTCTGCACCAGCCTAAGGGCGCCTTGCCGGTCGCGCCGATGGCAATCCTGGTCCATGTCGCGTCGGTCTGGGTGCCCTACACCTCCGAGTCCAAGGAGGCCATCGAGCCTTATCCGGAAATCCTGAAAGAGATCAAACTGGGGCTGCAGGAATGCGCGCGCAGGCTCGCGCATTATCTGCGCCACGAGACGCAGCTTCACCAGGAATATGACCGGCGAAGCTATATCGAGAAATATCTGCCGCATATCGGCACCGCCCTGCAGGATATCCTCGCGCTCAGCGACACCGAGCGCGACTCCACGGTGAAAAAACTCGACGACGTGCTTCACATCAGCCGCACGACGCAAAGGCCCGCGCCATGACAAAGTCCAGCGCCACGCGCAGCGATCTCGACAACAAGACCATCGCGCTGATCGAGCAGGTCGCCGCCGAGGTGCGTGCCAGCATCGAGGGCGGCGAACTACCCGACATCAAGCTTCCGGTGCGCAGCCTGGACAATGTCACCTATGACGAGAAGAAGGGTTATTTCGAGCTTGGCGATGCCCGCAAGGTGCGCTCGCTGACGGTGACCACCGCGCGCTCGTTCGCGCAAACCCTGCGCCTGATGGCGACTTCGCGCGCGATGGTCGAGCATGACGACTTCGCCACCAAGCGCGAGGTCTATTACATCAGCAAGAACTGGGGCGATTGCCGCTTCGACGAACAGGCCGAATCCGACGCCATCATGGACGACATCGAGGCGATGGCCTCGATGCATGGGCTGTCGCGCGAGCAACTGCGGTTCTATCCGGAATCCCACGGCGGATCGGTCGCGGGCCGGCTGACCGTGGTCGACCAAAATCCCTCAACCGGAGCGACCATCGAGATCGACTGCACCAATCTCGGCAGCGGAGCCTACTCGATCCCGCGCTCGGTCGAGCATCTGGCCTTCCGCACCGACGCGAAATTCGTGCTCGCCATCGAAACCGGCGGCATGTTCCAGCGCCTCAACAATCACCGGTTCTGGGAAACCGCGCGATGCATCATCGTCGAGATGGGCGGGGTACCGACCCGCGCCACGCGGCGCTTCATCCGCCTGTTGTCCGACCAGCAGAACCTGCCGGTCTACTGCTTCGTCGATTGCGACCCTTACGGCTTTGCCAATATCTACCGCACGCTCAAGGTGGGCTCCGGCAATGCAGCCCACATCAACCGCTTCCTGTGCGTGCCGCGGGCGCGTTTCCTCGGCGTCACGCCGCAGGATATCATCGACTTCGGCCTTCAAGACGCGACCCACAAACTGGAGGTGACCGACATCAAGCGCGCGCAGGACGCGCTTGAAAACGATCCCTTCATCAAGGCCCATCCCGAATGGATCGCCGCCATCCAGCAACTGCTCGAGATGGGCGTGCGCGCCGAGCAGCAGGCGCTGGCCAAATGGGGCCTCAACTACGTGATCGACGAGTATTTGCCGAAAAAACTCGCCAATCCGGCGGGGTTCTTGCCGTAGCCGCGTGTGGCGGGGTCGAGAGATTCGATCGCTTGAACCGCCGCCGCGTCAATTCCCTGTTTACGCGCCGTACACGATCGAAGCGCCGCCGGCTTCGACGATGCGGGCCTGCACGTTCGGATGAACGGCGACGATTTCCCGGATCCGGGGCAACGGCATCAGGCTGAACGCGGTCGAAAGCGCATCCGCTTCGGTGGCGGTCGGCGCGATGACGCTCACCGTGCGGTACAGCGAGGGGCTGCGGCCCGTCGCCGGATCGAACAGATGGACCTCGTCAGCTCAGCCGCCGCGGACTTGTTCGCCGACGATCCTCCGCGCTTTCTGGCCCAAACGCCCCACGGCTATCGCGATCGAGACGCTGTCATCGCCGAGTTGCGAAACGCCGGATTCGTCAACGTTGCGGCGGAAACCCCGACACGGCGCGGTGTGGCGCCATCCCGCCGGGACCTCCTCTACACCGGCGTCACGCGCGGCAAGAAGCTGGTCGTGCTGGTCGGCCAGAAGAAAGCCGTCGCGATCGCAGTGCGCAGCATCTCGGGACGGCGGCGGTGGTCGAAGCTCCGCGAATGGCTGGCAGAACCTAAAGGGTAAGGACGCGCGCCGTCTCCAGCTCGAAGCGGAGATCCGCGCGCTTGGCTTTAAGCCGAGTGAGGGGAAGAAGAAGCCGGACAAGGCGGTGAAGTACCGTGGCCCGCAAGGGCGAGGTTTTGGACGGGGGTTGGCGCTACGGCCGGCTGGCTGAAGAAGCCGAAGGATGCAGGTGAAGATATTGAAAGGTTTGGGGTTCAGCCTTGAAAATCCAACGCTGAATATCATCTGTTGAGCGCGGCCCGCTACTATGGGCCACACCCGTCACCGTAAAACTGACGCCTGGCCCAGTCTCATTGGCCTGAAGACGCTCGCCATGACCAAACGTATGTCGCTTGTGGACCGAAGATGAAGATGATGACAACCTGCTGCGCTCAACGGCTGCCGCCGGAAAGAGCATTACGCTGATGACGGTCAAGCTCGGCCGTCCCATCAGGGTTATCAAATCAAGAGCCCAGGAATTGCACATCGCGCTTCCCGGCGAGGCTAAGAACACCAAGCGCTGGGTTGGCTGAAGCTCAATTCAGGATGAGGTCAATCACGGCGCCGAGGAAACACAGGCAGGTGAATAACCCGACCGCCTGGAGTTCTTTCAGCCTTAGCTCTACCGGGCCGCCATTTGCCGCTCGAAATCCGGCCGCCGGGAACGGAATTTTTTCATGCGGAGACCGGAATGAGACCGGCGAATATCCCCGCAGAAACGCCGTGTTTCCGATCGACGGCGGTTTCTGCGGTTCGGTGATGCTCCCCGCGCAGTCATCGAAACCAGTCTCCGAAACTCGAGTCAGGAACGGAATTTTTTGCTGCAGAGACGGAGCGGCGCTAGTTCGCCTGAATTGCAGGTGCAGAGACCGCACTCACCAAGAAATTTGGCGGACATCTCTTTGAGATTGCGGAGCTACTGCGGGTGTCTCTTGCTACATACAATCGCAGAGTGTCGGCGGTGGGGACCCTCTGGACCAAACTGCCTGCTCCCCACGCAGAGATCGAACCAGTCTCTCGAACTTGAGCGCGGAACGGATTTTTTTGCTGTGCTTGCTGAGCCCCGGCTGAAAATATCGACCATCATCAACTAGTTAGTCAGCCTACCGCAGCCGTGCTTGGGAACCAAGCGCGCCTTACGAGGGCTCGAATGGGACCAGATTGGGACCAGCTCTGGAGAATTGACCTGCGAATACCAGAAACAACCTTAGAGAGATCGCTCGCTCTGATGTTATAATTTCTTACCAGATTTTTCGACAAGCTAGGGCTGGCGGCTCCGTTGAACACAAGCTACGGTGAGCTCCACCACGCTCTCGTTGAGATTCATCAAACTAGTCATTTGGCATGGAGCATGTCGTGATATTTGATGACTTGGTTCCGAAAGCAGATGTCTGGCCTGCGGAGTCGCATTGGCCGCGCCGCAGATCGGACGCGCTCATAAAGCGATTTCAAGAGGCGTTCCCGAGCATTCATTATGACCTCTTTTGGGAAACCAGACTGTTAAATGCACAAGCGTTCATTGGTGGGCGCGGCAGGTGTGTAAGGCTTTACGGCGGCCTTGGACGACATCGTAATGTCGGCATCGAAGGCTTAGCGTTCGCGTTGGCGCACGAGACCGGACACCACTTGGGAGGCCCCCCTCGGCATCCTTTCTACGCTTCCCTTAGTAGCGAACGGCGGGCCAGTGAATGGGCTCTTACCGCAGGCTTGCCAAAGGTATTCGGTAGTACGGTGGGAAGCAGGTACGGCTATCATGGGTTGGCGCAGCTCGCCGGATTGTGGCCGCGCCATCTTATAGATGTAGATGGCGAGCCATTCGATGTTTGTTTGTGACGATCTTCCGGATGAAGCTCTAATGAATTGAGGCCTTCCAGCAGAGGAGACACTTATGGGGGCAATTTTTAATACTCAGAAAACGCTCGCAATATTGAAATTCCTTAACCACCACTATGAACCGGGTACTCAGTTCGATAAAGCCCGAACTAATCAGGAGAACATTATATTACGAAATTTTCCTTCCTTTGGCGACGGTTTCAGTTGCGCAAAGAAACTTGGGCTGAATGACACATCGGTCAGTTCGCGATGGAAAAAATGGCTAGATTTCTTGGATGCACACCAACAGGGCTTTGAGTTCGGAGGCCCGCTAGTAAGAAAAATGATGGCGGACGCTTTGGAGGATCCGAACTGCAACGGAATTGAATTCTTCGCCGTTCCCGCACCCGATTTTTTCGTACATAGTCCGCCCCCGAAAGTGGCGGACCCGAGCGATGCAAGTAAATACACCATCGAAATCATCGTGGAGACGAATACCATCGACAATATGGTGTCTTTCACCAAGGCACAAAAACGTAGAAAAAAGTGATTATCGGCGCATTAGTCAGGGATAAAATGGCGCATAAGGCTATCCAACATATCGGGTACCCGCCATGACAATTCTATGTCTGCACTCGACTGATAGATCAGGCTGGTCTTCTTCTGAGCGGCCAGCGAAATCTCGATGTAGCTCAACGATCTGTCGTGCCCCCTTCAAGGTCAGTTTGTCAGCTTCCGTACCGAAGACCCTCTTCATGCCCACGCTGGCGGCCCAATAGTCGGCTTGGCCTTGCCAGGAAATCCATGGCATGGCCGGATCGTGTGGTGGTCCCCCCCAAATGATGACCGGTCTCATGGGCCAGCATTAGAGCCAGTCCTGGTCGGGTCATTTTCGTATGGCGTATCAGGCCCCCATACACTCGAACATATCGAGTAGAGCCGAGGCGCCACGCTTGCGAATTGACCGTCGCGGACCCCGACATCAACTGGTAAGTGATTTCGGGAAACTCTTCGCCAAATTGATCCAATAAGCGGAGGGTGACGCACTTACGATTTTGTTGGGCACGCTGAGAGAGGTGTATTTGCTCAACCGGCCAATTCAAAAAGTCCAAGCCTTGGCTTTGATGGGTCGGACCTAGCCTTAGCAGCTCGGCAAGTAGAGCACACTATCAGCGCGCAGATCCGCCTGTGGTAGCAGGTCTTATTCCTCGAAGCTGATTACAAGCGCGAAGGTTGATTAGCCCGTAGCTGCTTTTTTCAGCGATTATCTTACCGCTCAACTAATGGAGGCCGCCATAGATTTCCCGGAAAAGTCGAGTTATGCTCGTCCGCGCCTTAAGGTTTTTCACTCTGCCAAAGGGCAAATTGATGCGTTGCGCGCAATGTGGCGGCCAAAACGACGCCAAAAACAAATTTTGTGAAAGCTGCGGCGCACAGCTTAGAATCAAGTGCGACGCCTGTGGGCATACCAACGAACCCACCAGTCGCTTTTGCGGACAGTGCGGTGCCGCAGTTTTAGTTGCGCCGGTAGGCAACGACCAATCTTCGCAGCAAATCCTCCGCTCTTTGAGCCTAAAGGGCGGCGAACGTAAACGCCTCACAGTGCTGTTTGCGGACATCCGTAATTCGACAAGCCTGATCGACAGTCTGGGCGACCCTGAACTCGGGATGCAACGCTTGGATCCCGTGCTAGCCCTGATGAAGGATGCGGTTCATCGCTATGATGGCACCGTCAACAAAACGCAGGGTGACGGCGTCATGGCGCTCTTTGGCGCGCCGCGGCCTCAGGAGGATCATGCCGTTCGCGGCTGCCTTGCAGCGCTGGCCATTCAGGAGGCAATATTCAGACTTGGCGACGAGGACATACAGATTCGCGTTGGCCTCCATACTGGGGAGGTTGTTGTTCAAACCGTCGAAAACAGTATCTACCAGACCTACGATGTGGCGGGCGCGAGCGTACACCTCGCAAATCGCATGGAGCAGATGGCGGATACCAACTGCATTTATGTTACGAGTGATACCTACCGTGCAGCCAAACAATTTGTTGACGTCGAGTCACTCGGTTTGCAGACCGTTCGGGGCATTGGAAATCCTGTAGAGATTTTCAAGCTTAAGGGTCTAAGAAGCGCTCCTGCGAGCGAGGTATTTCGCAGCGGAGTTCGCTTGAGCCAACTCGTCGGGCGAAACGACCAGTTCGCCGCGCTTGAACGAGAACTCGAAGACACTATCAAGGGCAATGGTCGGGTAGTTGGCGTTGTCGGAGAGGCCGGAATCGGCAAGAGTCGTCTTTGTTTTGAGTTTGCCGACAAATGCAGACGACGAGGAATTCGGGTCGTTGAGGCCCGCGTCCTGGCTCACGGACGCGCCACCCCCCTTCAGCCAGTGCTGGCTCTGTTGCGCAACATCTTCGGCGTTCAGACGGACGAAAGTGCTGAGATTTCACGCCGCCGTGTCATCGAACGATTTACAGCCTTGTCGGACTCGGAACCACTGCTGCTTGTCCTGCTGGAGTTGCTCGGGTTGGCGGACCCCTCGCGCACCACAATCAAAACCGACCCCAAGATACGGAAGATGCAGTTGCTAGACTTTGTCAGGACCCTTGCGCGCTCGGGGCCTCGCGACGCTGCCACCGTCGTTCTCATTGAAGACCTTCACTGGATCGACGCGGCGAGCGAAGAATTCGTGGAAGCGTTTGCCGATGCGGTGGTTGGCACGACAGTGTTTCTGGTTGTCAATTTCAGACCCGGCTTCACCGCGCCATTGATGCAAAGATCGCATTACCGGCAAGTCAACATGCCGCCGCTCACCACAGGCGAAGCGCATCAGCTGTTGCGGGAATGCTGCGGCGATGATGCGTCGCTGGCCTTGCTCGGCCGCAACATTGTCGAACGTGCGCAGGGCAATCCGTTTTTTCTGGAAGAGCTGGTCAATGCCCTGGTGGAGCGCGGTGACTTCCAGGGCGAGAGAGGTGCCTATAGACTAAGAGGCGGGATTGATGCAATCCCATTGCCTCCAACTGTTCAGGCCGTAGTCGCTGCCAGAATCGACCGGCTAGCGGAAGCAGCAAAACAGGTTCTCGAGACCGCTTCTGTGATTGGCCGCGAGTTTCCGCTTTCGATCTTGATGCCCGTCACCGGGCTTTCCGACGTCGAACTCTCTGAAGCCTTGTGGCAACTCCGTCAATCTGAGTTGCTGTACGACTTACCTCCCTTTGAAAAAGGGCTGCATGCATTTCGGCATCCACTCATTCGGGAGGTTGCATATCGATCACTGCTGCTTGAGCGTCGTCGCCTCCTCCATGGTGCCGTTGCACAAGCTATCGAGTCGTCAAAGGACCGCAGCGAAGAGCAAGCGGGGTTACTAGCCTATCATCTGGAGCAAGCCGGGGAGACTCTCAAGGCGGCCCAACAGAATATGCGCGCTGCGATGTGGGTTGGTACTAACGATCCAGCCCAGGCATTGCGGAGCTGGAAGAAGGTGCGTGAACTTTTGTTGGATCAGCCTGCATCCCAGCCAATTGACTACTTGCGAATGGTGGCCAGCGGCCAGATTGTCAATTTTGCCTGGCGTGAAGGGGTCTCCGCAGGGGATGCCAAAGTATATTTCGAGGAAGCCACGCAATTCGCTACTGCTGCGAAAGATATGAGGGCCAATGCGCTGATCACCGCTGCATACGGGCGAATTCTAGCTAACGGCGGATCGGCAGACGAATACGTTCAGAGAGTTTTGGCGGCCAAAGCAATCATAGACGGTGGCTCGGATGTAAGCGTGCAAATCACGCTCAAGGCTGTTCTTTGCCACGCCCTGCGGCTTTCGGGGCGGATGACCGAGGCGCTTCAGATGAACGTCGAGGCTTCGGACCGCGCGCATGAAATCGTCAAGTTCGATAGGCAGACACTTGGTTTCGATATTGAAGTGTGGCTAACAGCGATGCGCGGGCAGACACTTGTGATGCTCGGACGTGGTGACGAAGCACGCCCCTTTCTCGACCGCGTCTTGCAGAAGGCGGAACGTGACGTTGACGCAATCCACTATGTCATACCAAGTTTGGCTTACGTAGATATAGCATGGGCCAACCAAGATCCACAGATGGCGTTGGAACATGCGCACCGCGCGTTTGCACTGGCTGTAAAGAGCGGCAATCCATACTTGCGGGTCTATGCCCAGGCGTGTCGCGGTCTAGCTTACACAATCGCAGGAAACCTCAGTACAGCCGTCGAGGACCTTGCGGGCGCGCTTCGCTTCGCAAGATCGCGAAAGGCCGGTCTAGAAAACGAAGCCCGTATCCTTGCTGACTTGGCCGACGCTTATCGTCTCAATGGTGATACGGCGTCCGCTTTGGAGACAGTAGACGAGGCCATCGAAGTCGCAATAGCGCGCCATGCACGAGTCCCCGAATGTCTGGCTCGCACCGTGCGTGCGGCAATCCTGCTGGAGTCCAAAACGGCCGATCAAAAAGCCGCACGGGAAGAACTCATTCGCGCCAAGGAGTTGATGCGCGAAACCGGCGCTTTAATCTATCGTCCTATCATTGATGCCTTGGCATCTGGGAAAGATCTCGGCTCCTCTCCGGCGGTCTCGAAAAGGTAAAGGGACTGCGCAAACTGATAGCATCAGTGTCAACGAGCCCCTCACACTCTGCGGCGACGCGGGTTCGACGCGATCTTGAACGCCATGATCTTGGAATTGCAGCGAACAGCGGGCACGAAGGCAAAAGCCACCCTGGAAATACGAGTGCGGTCGTCGGAAAAGCAGTTGAAGTTCGCGCCTGTAAACTGATGGAAAGGTTTCGTCCGATCTGGAGCGGGGAACCGGGATTTGCGTTTTCGTAGGGCTGGATGTTGGAGACCATCTGGACCAAACTGGCTGCTCCCCACGCGGTCATCGAAACCCGTCTCCGAAACTAGAGGCAGGAACGGAATTTTTTGCTGCAGAGACCGAGCGGCGGAACGGACTCATTGGGCTCAATTGCAGGAGCAGAGACCGCGCTAACCAGAGAATTTGGCAGGCATGTCTTTGACATTGCGGCGCTACTGCGAGCGCCTGAGAGGCTACACAACTACAGAGTGTGGGTGGTGGGCGCGACAGGGATCGAACCTGTGACCCCCTCGATGTCAACGAGGTGCTCTCCCGCTGAGCTACGCGCCCTTAACCTGACGTGACGGGTGGGGTCCGTATATCGGCTCCAAAGCGGGCAGGCAAGGATGCCGGGACGGTTTTGGGGGCCGAATTAGGCCGCCAGCATCTTGTTCACTTCGCTGACCAATTCGCGAAGATGGACCGGCTTCGACAGGACTTTCGCGTTTTTGGGCGCTTCCGAATCCGAGTTCAGCGCCACGGCGGCGAAGCCGGTGATGAACATGATCTTGATGTCGGGGTCGAGTTCCGAGGCCCGCCGCGCCAGCTCAATGCCGTCCATCTCGGGCATCACGATATCGGTGAGCAGCATCTCGAACGGCTCCTCGCGCAGCCGCTGATAGGCCGACATGCCGTTGTCGTGGGGGGAAACCTGAAAACCGGCATTTTCCAGCGCCTTGACCAGGAAACGGCGCATGTCGTTGTCGTCTTCGGCGAGGAGGATTTTATGCATGGCGACGATGTCGAATCCCGATTGGAGGATCAGTCCGTTCACTAAGCCCGACAGAGGGTAAATTTCGGGTGAAGGGTTCCGCGCGCGGCGGGCGCGAGCGGCGTTATTTCTGGACCCGAATGCGCCTCAATGCAATGAAGACAGGCCATTTACGGCCGTTGAGAGACATTCCAGCGGGTTGAAGAGTTTTTTCGCTTGGCAGAATGGTTGTGATTACCGAGAATGCGCGCTCATAAAAGCTCCGTTTTTCTGGCAGAATCGAGCTTCCAGAGCAGCGGATTCCAGGGACGGCGCCCGACGATGACCCAGCATGATGGCGAACTGTCGCCTCCGTTCGAGATCGTGGAGCCTGCCAATTGGCGCGCGCCGATCATCTTCAACTCGCCGCATTCCGGCTCGGTCTATCCGCCCGAATTCCTCGACGCCTCGCGGATCGATCTGGCGGCGCTGCGCCGCTCCGAAGATTCGTTCATGGACGAGCTGATCGGCGGCTTGAGCGAACTCGGTTTTCCGGTCGTCCGCGTCAATTTCCCGCGCTCCTATGTCGACGTCAACCGCGAGCCCTACGAGCTCGATCCGCGGATGTTTTCAGGCCGATTGCCCAGTTTCGCCAATACGCGATCGATGCGGGTGGCCGGCGGGCTCGGCACCATCCCGCGCGTGGTCGGCGACGGCCAGGAGATCTATCGCGAGCGGCTTTCGGTCGACGATGCGCTGGGGCGGATCGAGGCGCTCTACAAGCCCTATCACCGCGCGCTGCGGCGGCTGATCAACAAGGCGCATCAGGCGTTCGGCACCGTGGTGGTGGTGGATTGCCATTCGATGCCCTCGGTCGGCGTCTCGCGCGACGAGCCGCGGCGGCCGGACATGGTGATCGGCGACCGCTATGGCACGAGCTGCGCGGCGCTGCTTCCCGACATGGTTGAGGAAACCATGCGGGCGCTGGGCTATTCGGTCGGCCGCAACAAGCCCTATGCCGGCGGTTTCATCACCGAGCATTACGGCAACCCGGCGAGCGGATTGCATACCATCCAGCTCGAGCTCAACCGCGCGATCTACATGGACGAACGCCGGCGCGAACGCAGCGCAAGCTTTGCGCGGGTGGCGGCGGACTTCGCCGTGCTGGCGGACGCGCTGGCTGCGGTTCCGCTCGGCGATCTCGGACCGTTCCAGGCCGCGGCGGAATAAGCAGGATATTCCCCACCCGTCATTCCGGGGCGAGGCGAAGCCTCGAACCCGGAATCTCGTTCCGATAATTTTCAGATTCCGGGTTCGCGTCTCCGACGCGCCCCGGAATGACGACGGTGAGAGCCCGACAAGAAAAAAAGGGCCGCTTGAATGAACAAGCGGCCCAAGTCTAGGGAGGAAACGCCCAAGGAGGGCAGCGATAGCGCGAGGCGCTACCGCACCGCAACAATATGCGACCGCGCTGCACAAAGTGCAAGGGTTTTTGAATCATTTCCCATGCAAAACTCACAGAGCTGGGCAGCGCGGCAAAAAAGTCACTATTTTAGATTTCTTACAGTAATTTCAAATAGTTATATGAATGATTATCAGGGGATTAATGCCGCTTGCGATTCGTGTCGCCAAATTTCCCGAATTCGTGATCGGGGCGTAGTCGAAAAATACACCCTCTGAGAGTCGATGAAAAACTGCCGATGTAGCCGGGGATAGGGCTCCGCACCCCGTGCGCGATCGAATGGATTGGGCTAGGCAAGAGCGAAGCCATGCTCCACCCCCGCGCCACTCCTTGGGAAACAGCCGTGACGGTCATTGATTTTACAGCCTTCATCGGCCGGCTCGCGACCTCTTCGGGGGAAACCATCCTGCCGTTCTTCAGAACATCGCTGTCCGTCGAGAACAAAGGCGACAGCCAGGATTTCGATCCGGTGACCGAGGCCGACCGCGCCGCGGAAGCGGTGATGCGGCGGCTGATCAAGGCCAACTTCCCCCAGCACGGCATCGTCGGCGAGGAATTCGGCAGCGAACGCGAAGACGCCGAATATGTCTGGGTGCTGGATCCGATCGACGGCACCAAATCCTTCATCGCGGGCTTTCCGATCTGGGGCACGCTGATCGCGCTGTTGCACAAGGGCACGCCGGTGTTCGGCATGATGCACCAGCCCTTTATCGGCGAACGCTTTTCCGGCGACAGCGGCTCGGCGCATTACGAGGGACCGTCGGGGACACGGAAACTCGCGGTGCGGCGCTGCGCTTCGCTCGCCGAGGCAACCTCCTACACCACCAGTCCACTCCTGATGAACGCCGCCGACCGCACAGCCTTCGGCCGCGTCGAGGACGCCGTGCGCCTGACGCGTTACGGCGGCGACTGCTATTCCTACTGCATGCTCGCCGCCGGCCACCTCGATCTCGTCATCGAGACCGAGTTGAAACCCTACGACATCGCAGCCTTGATCCCGATCATCACCGGCGCCGGCGGCATCGTCACCACCTGGGAAGGCAAGCCTGCCCAGGGCGGCGGCCGCATCATCGCGGCCGGCGATCCCAGGGTGCATGAAGCGGCGATCAAGCTGCTCAACAGCTAGGAGAGGTCATGCGAATGGTCGGCGCGGTGCTGGCGGGATTGTCGGTGCTGCTGGCGCCGACATTGGCCATGGCGCAGGACTTTCCGACAAAACCGATCCGGCTGATCGTGCCGTTTCCACCCGGCGGACCCAACGACATCATCGCGCGCGTGATCGGCCAGCGCATGTCGGAGCTGACGAAACAGCCGGTCGTGATCGACAATCGCGGCGGCCAGGGCGGCGTGCTCGGGACCGACGCGGTGGCGAAGGCTCAGCCCGACGGCTACACCATCGCGATCTCAAGCGCGGGCGCACTCGCCATCAGCCCCAGCATGGAAAGGGTCGCCTATGACACCCTGAAGGATCTGTCACCGGTCACCCTGGTCGCCACGGTGCCGGAAATGCTTGTCGTCGCGACCAACGTTCCCGCGCACAACATGGCCGAACTGATCGCGCTCGCCAAAGCGCAGCCGGGAAAACTCAACTTCGCCTCCTCCGGTCCCGGCAGCCTGCCGCATCTGGCGGGCGAACTGCTCAAGCTCACCGCCACGATCGATCTCGTGCACGTGCCCTACCGGGGTGCCGCTCCCGCGGTGAACGATCTGTTGGGCCAGCAGGTGCAGATGGCATTCCTCGATCTGCCGGTGCTGCTGCCGCAGATCAGGGCCGGCGCCCTGCGCGGCATCGCGATCGGCTCGCCGCAGCGCGCGCCGACCGCGATGGAAGTGCCGACGACCGCGGAAGCCGGCATGCCGGATCTGCGGGTGGAGAACTGGTACGGCATGGTGGCGCCTGCGGGCACGCCGCCGGCCATCATCGCCGCCCTGAACAGGATCGCGACCGAAGCGATGCGCGATCCGGCGGTGAAGGAAAAACTCGCCAGCCAGGGCGCCGAGCTGATCGGCGACACCCCGGAGCATTTCCGCGGTTTCATCGAAACCGAAATCGCCAAATGGGCGAAGGTGATCAAGGACGCCGGCGTCGCGACGGAGAAGTAAACCTACTACTCCGCCGCCTTGCGCAGATGTTCCACCAGAAGCTTCGCTGGTCGCGGCAAGGTTTTGAAACTGCGGGCGCAGATCGAAAGCCGGCGGTTGGCCCAGGGGTCTTTGATCCGGATCACGTTGATCTTCATCGACCGCGCGCAGCGTCTGGCCGCGATCTCCGGCATCACGGCCACGCCGATACCCGCAGCCACCATCTGGCCGATCGCATCGAAATTGTTGAGCCGCGCGCGAAAACGCAGGCGCGCGCCAAGCCGGGCGGCGTGTCCGGCGATATGGGCATGCAATGCGCTCGAGGTGATCAGGCCGACGAAATCCCGCTCCACCACCTCGCGAAACTCGACCTGCCGCCGGTTCGCCAGTTCGTCCTGGCGCGTGGCGACCAGCACCAGGCGGTCCTCGCTGAAGGCAATCCGCTCGATGCTGTCGGGCAGCGCATGCTCGGCTGCAAGGCCAAGATCGGCGGCGCCGGTGGCAATCGCACGCGCGATCTCGGCGCTCTCGCGCTCCTCGACGTCGATGGAGATGTGCGGATGCTCGGCGAGAAAGGCGGCCAGCGTCATCGGCAGATATTCCGACAGCCCCGACGTATTGGCGAGGAAGCGCACGGTGGCCTTGACGCCGCGCGAAAAGGCGGCGAGATCGCCGCGCATCGTCTCCACATTGTGCAGCACGATCCTCGCGTGATCGAGCAGGCTCTCGCCGGCCGCCGTCAGTTCGACGCCGCGGCGGCCGCGCCTGAGCAGCGAAACGCCGAGTGCCGCCTCCAGGCCCTTGATCCGCGCGCTGGCCGAGGCCAGCGCCAGATGGACGCGCTCCGCGCCGCCCGTGATGCTGCGGGTCTCGGCGACGGCGATGAACAGCTGGAGATCGACCAGATCGAACCGCATCATGCCCTCTGCAACCTTATCAGCCTTCGCTACGGCCGAAGGCTGACTCAGGAAGCTGCAGATTGTGCCGACGGCGCCGATCGGTCAATCTATTCGGCATGTCCGAACCTATGTTGATTCTGGTCGCTGCCGCCTTCCTGCTCACGGGCTTCATCAAGGGCGTGATCGGGCTTGGGCTGCCGACGGTGTCGATGGGCTTGCTCGCGGTCACCATGCCGCCGTCGCATGCGCTCGCCATCGTGATCGTGCCCGCCATCGTCACCAACATCTGGCAGACTTTCGTGGGTCCTTATTTGCGCGACATCATCCGGCGGCTGTGGCCGCTGATGGTGGGCACGGTGATCGGCATCTGGCTGAATGCGGGCATGTTGACCGGCCCCTATGCGCGCTACGGCACCATCGTGCTCGGCGTGCTGCTGGTGGTCTATGCGATCGTGGGCCTGAGCAAATTCAGCTTCAAGGTCGCCCGGTCGGACGAAAAATGGATCGGCGGCGTCGTCGGCGTCCTGACCGGCGTGGTTTCCGCCGCGACCGGCGTCCAGGTCATTCCCTCGATGCCGTTCATGCAGGCGATCGGGATGGAAAAGGACGAGCTGGTGCAGGCGCTCGGCGTCTTCTTCACGGTGGCGACGGCGGCGCTTGCCTTCAATCTCACCAGCGCCGGCCTGTTGAGCGCGGCGACCGCGCTGCCCGGCGCCATCGCCATGGCCGCCGCCTTTGCCGGCATGTATATTGGACAGGCGGTGCGCTCGCGGATGCCGCCCGAAGCGTTCCGCCGCTGGTTCCTGATTGCGATGATCTTTCTCGGGCTCTATCTCGCCGGCAGCGCGATCTACAAGACGCTCGCGGGCTGACGAATTCTCCGGTTTCCCCCAATACCTCCAGTTCCGCTCTGATTTCCGCCGGAAACGGCGTGTTCAAGACCATTGGATTTGGTCGGCCGACCACGTAGTACTATGGGGCGATACTGGGAGCATGGGGAGATGGAAAGACGCCTTGCGGCCATAGTCTGCGCTGACGTCGCCGGCTACTCGCGCATGATGGGCGTCGACGAGGAAGGCACCCACGCCGCCTTCAAGGCGCATCGCAGCGCGATCCATCCGATCATTCTCAATCACGGCGGCCGGGTCGTGAAGAACACCGGCGACGGTTTCCTGCTGGAGTTTCCGAGCGTCGTCGGAGCGGTCGAATCGGCGGTCGCGATGCAGGGACTGATGGCGGAGCGGAACCATCATTTGCCCGCCGATCGCGCCATGCAATTCCGTCTCGGCGTCCACATGGGAGATGTGATCGCCGACGAGGACGAAGTCTTCGGCGACGGCGTCAACATCGCGGTCCGCCTTGAGTCAGTCGCCGCCCCCGGCGGAGTGGCCGTGTCGGCAAAGGCCTACAGCGAGGCCAGCAAGCATCTCAGCGTCAGCCTGGTCGAGGCCGGAAGTCACCGTTTCAAGAACATCGACGAGACGGTCGATGTCTGGACCTGGGAACCCGGCGGGTCGGATACCCGAGCCCGGGAACCGACGGGCGCGACCGACCTGCCGTCGCAATACCGAACCGCCATCGTGGGCGTGCTTCCCTTCGCCAACCTCAGCGACAGCGCCGACGAGTATTTTTCCGACGGTCTCACCGAAGACCTGATCCATGCGCTGTCGCTGCAATCGTTTTACCGGGTGCTGAGCCGGAATTCGACATTCGCCTTCAAGGGCAAGAACCTCAGCGCACGCCTGATCGCGCGGGAAATCGACGCGACCTACCTGATCCAGGGCTCGGTACGGCGTTCCGGGAGCAAGATCCGCGTCACCGCCGAACTGATCGCCCCGGAGAAGGGCGAGCAATTATGGACCGGCCGATACGACCGGAACATGGGCGATCTGTTCGCCCTGCAGGATGAACTCACGACCGATCTGTCCGCCGCACTCGCCCCGGAGATCTATCGCGCGGAAGCTTCCGCCCCTGCCCGGTCCTCGCCATCCGCGGATTTGACCGCATGGGACCGCTTCCTGAGGGGACTGTCGCATTATTACCGGCAGACCAAGCCGGATTTCGAAGCCGCCATCGCCCGGTTCCGGGAGGCCATGGCACTCGACCCGACGCTCGCGATCGCGCGCTCCTATCTCGGTACCATCCTGGTGCAGGGCGTGCAGTATGGATGGATCAAGAGCACGCGCCCATTGTGGGCCGAGGCCATGGAGCTCGCGCAAAGCAGCGTCCGGCTCGATCCCCGTTCATCCTTTGCATTTTCGATCCTGTCCTATGTGCACGCGATGGAGGGCGATTTCGAGGCCGCGCAGGAGGCGGCCAGACGGGCGGTCGAACTCAACCCCTACGACATGGGTGCCTGCGGTGTGCTCGGATTCTGTCACCTCGTCGTCGGCGAGCATCGGCAGGCGATCGAGCTGTTTTCAATGGCCGTGCAGAAGGGCACCAGCGACCCCCGATATCAATGGGCGGCCCTGAATGCATTCGGCCACTATTCGCTGAGACAATATGATGCCTCGCTGTCCTGGGCGCGCGAGGCGCTTTATTCGAACCCCACGCATCTTCAGGTGCTCGCGGTCCGGGCGGCGGCGCTGGCGCAGTTGGGGCGAAGCGAGGACGCGGCCAAGGCGGCCGAAACTCTCCTTGCCAATTTTCCCGGCCTGACCGTCGAACGGCACTTGAGGAATTTCCGCTGGAAAAATCCCGCCGACATCGCCCATTATCGCGAGGGGCTTTTGAAGGCCGGCGTCCCATCGACCAAATTGACTCTCGTCGGCTCGAACTTTCAGCTCAAATCGAATGGCTAGGCCTCGTCGGATCGAACGACGCGCCACCGCCTCATCCTGACTATCAATTCCTGAACCATCAATCGATTCGGATTTGAATTCAGCCAGAACTCGGATACATCTTAAAGTAGCGACATGCTGGTTAGCTCGCCTTTCAGAGACTTCGTTTGGGCATTTCAGGAATCGGTACGTTTCAGGATTGTCAGCCATGCAAGACGACAGCGCCAACAGGACGGCAAGCGACGCGCCCGGCCAGCCGATCGCCGTCTCGCCCGACAATCCCTGCCCCTTCCTGCGAGCGGCCGTCGCGGCCGGCTTTGTCGACGGCCATGTCGTGCCGCTTGCAAGGCTTTCCCGGACGGTCGAGGCCGCCAGCGGTGAAACGGGGCTCAAGAAGAAGCTGGCCGGCATCAAGACCCGCTTCGTCGCGCTCGTCGCCAACGGACTTGGTCCGCATCGTCTGCTGCGCAGCTGGTGGTCCGGCGCCGTACTCGACGCCTTGCGCGACGGTCCGCTGGACAAGCATGGCGTTGGCTCGCGCATCCTCGATGTGACCTCGCACGTCAACGAGGCGGAACTGGCGCGTCTCGCCGAATTCGGCGAGGACCGGCAAGACCCACGCGGCGGATTCGAACGCGGGCTGACGTCGGCGGAAGTCGTGGCCTACATGGATGCGAATTTCGAACGCGCCAGGGACAAGCGGCGCTGGATCGACCGCAAGCTGATGGAAGGCGAATGGCCGGTCCTGCTGCGCATCATGGGCAAGGGAGAAGGCGACCAGCGCTATCTCAGCGTGGCGGAGGTGAGGACGCTGTTTGTCGAGCGGCGGCTGCCCGAGCGGATCAATGCGCGCCTGAAGGCGCAAACCGCACCGGCCGGCGGCGTGTTCGGCAAGCTCGCCAAAGCCGCGATCGCGCTGATTGCCGTCTTCGGCGCCGCGATCGTGGCGATTGCCGAGTTTCCCGATGAGGTCGGCAAGATCGTGCCGCTGCTCGCGCAATTGCTGCCCCCGCCTCTGCCGGATCGCGGTCCGACCAGCGCGGCATACTGGCTCGACCAGAACTGGTCGACCGAAGACCGGCACTGGTTCCACCATGCGAGCCAGGGCACCGCGACCTTCCCGGTGCCCTACGCCTGGTTCGTCGCGCTGGAACAGCCGGGCCTTCATCTCGTGAGCCGGCCCGGCCTGCTCAGCGACAGCGGCTATCTCGAACGGTTCGGTTTCCTCCCCAGTCCGAAATCCATCCACGCCGACTCGCCGACGCTGCGCCGTTTCGGCTATGCGCCCTCGCCCGACGCCAAAACCGAGCCGGCGCCGGATAGTTTGTTCGGCCTGCGGCCGACGCCGGTGGAGAATTTCGACGGCCTGCCGGTCGGCTTCGCGCGCCTGACGGGCCTCGCCAATCCCGGCACCGGGCAGCCCGAACCCGACCGGATCGGACTGACCTGCGCGGCCTGCCACACCGGAAGCATCCGCTACAAAGGTGTCAGCGTGCGTTTCGACGGCGGTCCCGCCATGGTGGAATTACGCAAGCTCGAAAGCGCCACCGGCCTGTCCATTCTCTACACCCTGAAGGTGCCGGGCCGCTTCGGCCGCTTCGCCGCGCGCGTGCTCGGTCCGGACGCCAGCCAAGGCGAACGCGACAAGCTCAAGACCGACCTGGCCGCGGTCGGCGATTACCTGCTCAATCAGAAGCAGATCTACGACAAGACGATCAAGAACAAGGGACAGCAGGATACCGACGAAGGCTTCGGGCGGCTCGACGCGCTGAACCGGATCGGCAACCAGGTTTTCTACACCGACCTGGCGCTGGGCGGCCTCTCCGGACTTGAAAACAACCTGCACGCCGATGACGCGCCGGTCAGTTTCCCGCCGATCTGGACCGTGCCGTGGTTCTGGTGGGCACAATACGACGCTTCGATCGAACAGCCCTTGATCCGCAATGCCGGCGAGGCGCTCGGGGTTTCGGCGCTGATCAACCTTTCGCCCGATCATCCCCCGGAGGCGCTGTTCCGCTCATCGGTGGCGCTGGAAAATCTCGTTCGCATCGAGGCGATGCTGCGCGGCTCCGATCCGTTCGCCCGGGATCCGAAAGGCTTTGGTGGGTTGAATTCGCCGAAATGGCCGTCGCAGCTCTTCCCCGACGATCCCGCCTGGAAGATCAGGCCGGAGCGCGTCGCCAAGGGCCGGGCGATCTACGCCGAGATCTGCGTCGAGTGCCACCTCGGACCGGTCAATGACCCCGCCTTCGACGCGCAATTCCCCGACAAGAGCTTCTGGTCCTCGAAGCAGTGGGATCGCGACCCCAAAGGTGCCGTGCTCAATCCGGTCGAGAAGGGCGCGGCCGGCATGGGAACGGACCCCGCACAGTCCAACGTGCTGGCGTTGCGGCAGGTTCAAGTGCCCGGCTTCCTCAACCTGCAGCCGGCGGAGGATCTGGGGACGCAGTGGAAATGCAAGGATTTGCCGACATTCTCCTCGACCGAGATGCCGTTTGCGATCGCCCTGATGATCGTGGTGGACAAGGTTTCGCGGAAATGGATGAAGGACCGCGACGTGCAGGAGCCGGCGCTCACGCAACTGTGGGGTCAGCGTAGCAACTGTCCCAATCCCTTATCGAAAATAAAACCGCAATATCGCGCGCGGCCGCTGAACGGCGTCTGGGCGACCGCTCCCTACCTGCATAACGGTTCGGTGCCGTCGCTGTACTGGATGCTCAAGCCGGCCGCCGAGCGTCCCAGGCAATTCTGCATGGGCGCGCGCGACTTCGATCCGGAGCAGGTCGGATTCCACGTGGACGCAGGTGAAGCGCCGAAATGCAGCAACGGCGAGACTCTGTTCTCGACGACGGATGCCGACGGCAAGCCGATCAACGGCAACAGTGTGCTCGGCCACTCGCTGGAGGGCAAGCCGGCGATGGGCATCATCGGCCGCATGCTGAGCGACGAGGAGCGCTACGATCTGATCGAATATCTGAAGACGCTGTAGGGCAGAACTGTCCGCCTATTTGAACAGCGGCGTGCCCGGCACGAAGGCGTCGAACGCCGCCCAGAACTGTGCGCGGTAGCGGTCCTGCTCCTGCAGGATTTCGTGCTTGGAGCCGGCGATGACGAGATGCGAGCCGGCGCGCAGATGATAGGCGAATTCCTCGATCGCCGGCGTCGACACGATAGTGTCGTTGCTGGCGGCAAGCATCAGGATCGGCTGGCGGATCTGCGAGGGATAGTCGGAGGCGCGAAAGCCGTGCATCGCGCGGAACGCGGTATCGGCCCAGGCCACCGTCGGCGAGCCGATGCCGAGGGTGGGATCTTCCTCGAGGATCGCGGCGTTGCGGGCGAAGCGCACGGGATCGCTGGTGAAGGGATTGTTGACGAAGGATTCCGAGCCGGTCAGCGCGTCGTTACCGCCGGGAATGTAGCGGCCGCCCTGGCCGGTCAGCCGCAGGAAGCGCAGAAAGGCGCGCGTCGGCAGCGCGGTGCGATAGCCCGGCAGATCGATCATCGGCGCCGACAGCACCATGCGGTCGAACCAGCGCTTTCCGGCATGGGCAACCCGCAGCAGCACCGCGCCGCCCATCGAATGCGCCAGCGCGAAATGCGGCGGCGGACAGTCCGGCAGCACCACCTGCTGCACGAAGGTCTCGACGTCGACCTCGTAGTCGGAGAAATCCCGCACATAGCCCTTGCGCGGATCGCGCAGCCGCCGCGACGAGTGGCCCTGCCCGCGCCAGTCGATCATCGCCACCGCGAAACCGCGATCGCGCAGGTCGCGCACGGTCTCGAAATATTTCTCGATCTGCTCGCTGCGGCCGGTGAAGACGCAGACGGTGCCCTTTCGATTGGCCGGCGGCGCCCAGCGCGCGAAGCGCAATTCGGCCCCGTCGGGGGTCTTGATGGTGCCGCTGACGACGTTCTCCGGAGCGGGATTGGCAGGGATCGAGACGAGCGTCATGGGGGGCGGACCGGGTAGGTAAAAGGCGCTGAAAATCAAGGGCGGGAGCGTGAAAAAAGCGGAAACTCCCCGCTTCTTGAACGCGGTCGGGGCCCCTCCCATATCACCTTCGTGCAGGCCGCTACCAGTGTTTCGGCAAGTCCGGACGCTCAAGGCTGCACATGGACGAAAGCCCGGCCCGATTGGCGGGCGGGTTAACCCACAGTCGCTCAATGGAGGACTAATCATGCGTACCTACGATCTCACCCCGTTTTATCGTTCCACCGTCGGCTTCGACCGGCTGTTTTCGCTGCTCGATCGCGCGACCCCGGACGGCAGCGCCGGCTATCCGCCCTACAATATCGAGCGCACCGGCGAGAACAGCTACCGCGTCACGGTCGCGGTTTCCGGCTTCTCGCAGAACGAGCTTTCGATCGTCGCGAAGGAAAACACGCTGACGATCAAGGGCGAAAAGACCTCCAATGTGAACAATGAGGGCAAGGCCGAAGTGCTGTATCGCGGCATCGCCGCGCGCGCCTTCGAACGCGCCTTCCAGCTCGCCGATTTCGTGGTGGTGAAGAACGCCTCGCTCGAGAACGGCCTGCTCCATGTCGATCTCGTTCGCGAGATTCCCGAGGCCAAGAAGCCCCGCAGCATTCCGATCACGACCGGAACGCCTGCGCCGCAGGTGGTCGACGGCACGACCGAGAAAGCCGCCGCGTAACGCACGGCCGTTTTCAGCAGATATTGGCTGAGACGAAAACGCCCCGGGAAACCGGGGCGTTTTTTCGTGACCATCGGCTTGCCGCCTCGCGCTTTTCAGTTCGCACGAATGCGCGAAGATCCCCTGTATCGATCGCCTTGCAACGATGCGGGCGAAAACCCTTATGAGGCCGAGCCCGTCAAAGGCGAAAACAATCATGGAGTTGGTCGATGAAGATAGGTCAGGTGGCTCTTGCGTTCGCCGTCGCGGCGCTGGCAGCAGCGGCGAGCGGATTTGAGGCGCGTGCACAGGCTACAGCGCCGGTCCAGGCACGCAACGTGGTGCTGGTGCATGGCGCATGGGCGGACGGCTCGAGCTGGTCCGAGGTCATCCCGTTGCTGCAGGCCGCCGGGTTGAACGTCACGGCCGTGCAAAATCCCCTGACTTCGCTCGCCGATTCCGACGCCGCGGCCCGCCGCGCTTTGGCGCTGCAGGATGGCCCGACTGTGCTGGTTGCCCACTCCTGGAGCGGCACCGTGATCAGCGATGTCGGGACCGACCCGAAGGTCACGGCGCTCGTCTACGTCGCCGCCCGCGCTCCCGACGCAGGAGAGGATTTCGTCGCCCTTTCGGGCAAGTTTCCGACCGGCCCGGTACGGGCGGGCGTTCAGACGCATGACGGTTTCACCGAATTGTCCGAGGATTCCTTCCTCAAATATTTCGCCAATGGGGTCGAGCCCGCCAAGGCAAAAGTGCTCTATGCCGTGCAGGAGCCGACGGCGGCCGCGCTGTTCGGCGAGCGAACCAAGGCGGCCGCCTGGCACTCCAAGCCGTCATGGTATGCGGTGTCGAAACAGGATCAGACCATCAATCCCGACCTGGAGCGTTTTCTTGCGAAGCGCATGAAGGCGACCACGGTGGAACTCGACGCCGGTCACCTGTCGCTGGTGTCGCATCCCCGGGAGGTCGCCGACCTGATCCTGGCAGCCGCCGGCCGCAAGGATTAGCGGGCGGTCTGCGCTCGTCATCACCTCCGTCATTCTGGGATGCGCCGCTTGGCGCAGGCCCGGATTGACGGCGATAACTTACTAATCCAGCCCCTGCGCCTTCGGCATTTCCTGGGTCGGCAGGATCTGCGTCGCGGCGGGCTTGGCCGCGACGGCGGCGGGTGCGGCGGCTGGCGGGGCCGTCGCCGCATCCGCCGGCTTCGCCTGCACGGCCGCCGATTGCTGCGCGGGCTCGACAGCCGGCTTTGCGGCCGTCGGCTTCATTTCGCCGGTCCGCGGCGGCGAGGCCTTGGGCAGCGGCACCGATGAGGGCGACCGGCTGGCGAGATGCGGGATCGAGGCCGGCGGCCGCGGCCCGCCCCCGATCGGGCTGATCGCCGGCGGAGGCCCAACCGGGCCATAGGTCAGATCCCCACGGAAATTGTCGCCCATCCGATAGGCCGGCATGAAACGCAGGATCCGCCCGTTGCGGGCGTCGATCACCAGCCGCCCGTCGTCACCGCGGCGATCGATCACCGCGATGGAATAGACGAATCCGCGCAGCTGCGGCGCGCCGAGCGGAGAAAATCCGCCGTCGTGCACGACCGTATAGACCTCCTGTGGCGGCAGCAGGATCGGCCCGTAGCCGTAGCGCGGCGGCACCCGCGCATCCGGCGGCATCGCCGCGTAGGGCCCGTCGAAGTCGGAGACGACGGCCGGCCGGCCGTTTGGGTACGGCACCACGACCTGCGCGTTTGCAGCCGCGGCGGTAACCACCAGCCCGGCCGACATGACCCATCCCGTTAACAGCTTCATCGATCGCTCCTGCAAACGCCCACGCCCGGAGCTTTTTCGCCCCTTTTCCCACGCGCTAAACTCGCCGCCGAATTCGGCGGACCTTGGGCCGGATCGCGGCGCGTTGCCTTAAATCCGCAGGCCACGGCCGGCCATGCTGCAGCGGTGGACACGCCATGCAGCGGGCGACTTTCACGCGCTTGTGTGATAGAAAAAAATTTGGCATGGTCGGAGTTAGGACAGCAAAGCTGTCTCATTTGCGAGGCAAGCCCGGCACGGGGATTGCAACGAAAATTCGGCGCTTCGGCCGCCGAGAAGGTGCAGGCAAGGCCGTTCGTCGGGGACGTTGAACGCCCAGGCCTGAATTTATGAAATTGCGGCTCGCAAAGGACGAGCGGTGGCCCGGTGGGTGCCGCAGAACGCCCAAGGTGCGCCGACGAACGGTGAGGCCTTCAGCCTTATTGAGAGGATTGAGATGAGCGGGTCGGAATTCGAGCGCGAAAACATCTTAGGCGATGCGCTGTCGGTGGCCCCGGATTCGAAACCGGAAGCGCGCGCGCTTGAGAATCCCTTGCGCGAACACGACTGGCGTCCGCCCGCGGTCGGTCTCTACGATCCCTCGCTGGAGAAGGATTCCTGCGGCGTCGGCTTCATCGCCAACATCAAGGGCAAGAAGTCGCACCAGATCGTCTCCGACGCGCTCAACATTCTCTGCAACCTCGAGCACCGCGGCGCGGTCGGCGCCGATCCGCGCGCCGGCGACGGCGCCGGCATCCTGGTGCAGATCCCACACGACTTCTTCGCGCGCAAGGCGGCCGAGATCGGCTTCCAGTTGCCGAAGCCCGGCGACTACGCCGTCGGCGCGCTGTTCATGCCGAAGGAGACGGCGTGGCGCAAAGTCATCAAGAGCATCGTCGCCGACCAGATCAAGGCCGAAGGACTGATGCTGCTCGGCTGGCGCGACGTACCGACCGACAATTCCTCGCTCGGCGTCACCGTCAAGCCGACCGAGCCCGCCCACATGCAGGTGTTCATCGGCCGCAACGGCGTGGCGAAGACCGAGGACGAGTTCGAACGCAAGCTCTACATCCTGCGCAAGTCGATCTCGCAGGCGATCTATCAGCGCCGCGACCGAGGGCTGGCCGGTTACTACCCGGTGTCGATGTCGTGCCGCACCGTGGTCTATAAGGGCATGTTCCTCGCCGACCAGCTCGGCAAGTACTATCCGGACCTGAGCGAGCCCGATTTCGAGAGCGCGCTGGCGCTGGTGCATCAGCGGTTCTCGACCAACACTTTCCCGACCTGGTCGCTGGCGCATCCGTACCGGATGATCGCCCATAATGGCGAGATCAACACGCTGCGCGGCAACGTCAACTGGATGGCGGCCCGCCAGGCCTCGGTGCATTCGGAACTGTACGGCAAGGACATCTCCAGGCTGTGGCCGATCTCCTACGAGGGCCAGTCCGACACCGCCTGCTTCGACAACGCGCTCGAATTCCTGGTGCAGGGCGGCTACTCGCTGCCGCACGCCGTCATGATGATGATTCCGGAAGCCTGGGCCGGCAATCCCCTGATGGATGAAGAGCGCCGCTCGTTCTACGAATATCACGCAGCCCTGATGGAGCCGTGGGACGGCCCCGCCGCGATCGCCTTTACCGACGGCCGCCAGATCGGCGCCACGCTCGACCGCAACGGCCTGCGCCCGGCGCGCTATCTCGTGACCTCGGACGACCGCATCGTCATGGCCTCCGAAATGGGCGTGCTGAAGATTCCGGAGGAGCACATCGTCACCAAGTGGCGGCTGCAGCCCGGCAAGATGCTGCTGGTCGACCTCGAACAGGGCCGCCTCATTCCCGACGACGAGATCAAGGCGCAGCTCGCCAACAGCCATCCCTATCGCGAATGGCTCGACCGTACCCAGATCGTGCTGGAAGAACTCCCGGACGCGCCCGTCAAGGGCATGCGCTCGAACCTGCCGCTGTTGGATCGGCAGCAGGCGTTCGGCTACAGCCAGGAAGACATCAACATCCTGATGACGCCGATGGCCTCGACCGGCGAAGAGGCCAACGGCTCGATGGGCAACGACACGCCGATTTCGGCGCTGTCCGACAAGCCGAAGCCGCTGTTCACCTACTTCAAGCAGAATTTCGCGCAGGTCACCAATCCGCCGATCGATCCGATCCGCGAGGAACTGGTGATGAGTCTCGTCTCGATCATCGGGCCGCGGCCGAACCTGTTCGACCTGCAGGGCGTGGCCGGCAACAAGCGCCTCGAAGTACGCCAGCCGATCCTGACCGACGCCGATCTGGAAAAGATCCGGTCGATCTCGGACATCGCCGACAGCCATTTCAAGTCGCGCACGCTCGACACCACCTTCCACGCCGGCCTGGGTGCCGCGGGGCTCGAGCAGGTGCTCGACGAATTATGCGCGCGGGCGGAAGCCGCCGTCCGCGAGGGCGTCAACATCATCATCCTGTCCGACCGCATGGCGGGCTCCGACCGGATTCCGATCCCCTCGCTGCTCGCCTGCGCAGCCGTGCATCATCATCTGATCCGCACGGGCCTGCGCACCTCCGTTGGCCTCGTGGTCGAATCCGGCGAGCCGCGCGAGGTGCATCACTTCGCCTGCCTCGCCGGCTACGGCGCCGAGGCGATCAATCCCTATCTCGCCTTCGAGACCATCATCGCGATGAAGGACCGGCTGCCAGCGGCGCTGGACGATTATGAAATCGTCAAGCGCTACATCAAGTCGATCGGCAAGGGCCTGCTGAAGGTGATGTCGAAGATGGGCATCTCGACCTACCAGTCCTATTGCGGCGCGCAGATTTTCGACGCCGTCGGGCTGAAGGCGGAATTCGTCTCGAAATATTTCGTCGGCACCCACACCCGCATCGAAGGCGTGGGGCTATCCGAAATCGCCGAGGAAACCGCGCGCCGCCATTCCGACGCGTTCGGCGATGCCCCGGTCTACAAGAGCGCGCTCGACGTCGGCGGCGAATATGCCTACCGCACCCGCGGCGAGGACCACGCCTGGACCGCCGAATCGGTCTCGACGCTGCAGCATGCCGTGCGCGGCAATTCGCTGGAGCGCTACAAGGCGTTCGCCAGGATCCTCAACGAACAGTCCGAGCGGCTGTTGACCTTGCGCGGCCTGTTCAAGCTCAGGAGCGCCGAGGACGAGAAGCGCAAGCCTGTCGCCCTCGACCAGGTCGAGCCGGCCAAGGAGATCGTCAAGCGCTTCGCCACCGGCGCGATGTCGTTCGGCTCGATCTCACGCGAGGCGCACACCACGCTCGCGATCGCCATGAACCGGATCGGCGGCAAGTCCAACACCGGCGAAGGCGGCGAGGAATCGGATCGCTTCAAGCCGCTGCCGAACGGCGATTCCATGCGCTCCGCGATCAAGCAGGTCGCCTCGGGCCGGTTCGGCGTCACCACGGAATATCTCGTCAATTCCGACATGATGCAGATCAAGATGGCGCAGGGCGCCAAGCCCGGCGAAGGCGGCCAATTGCCCGGCCACAAGGTCGACGCCACCATCGCCAAGGTCCGGCATTCGACGCCCGGCGTCGGCCTGATCTCGCCGCCGCCACACCACGACATCTACTCGATCGAGGATCTGGCGCAGCTGATCTACGATCTGAAGAACGTCAACCCCGACGGCCAGGTCTCCGTCAAGCTCGTCTCCGAAATCGGCGTCGGCACGGTCGCCGCCGGCGTCGCAAAGGCGCGCGCCGACCATGTCACCATCGCGGGTTTCGAAGGCGGCACCGGCGCGTCTCCCCTCACCTCGATCAAGCACGCCGGTTCGCCGTGGGAGATCGGGCTTGCCGAAACCCACCAGACCCTGGTGCGCGAGCGGCTGCGCAGCCGCATCGTGGTGCAGGTCGACGGCGGCTTCCGCACCGGACGCGACGTCGTGATCGGGGCGCTCTTGGGCGCCGACGAATTCGGCTTTGCCACCGCGCCTTTGATCGCGGCCGGCTGCATCATGATGCGCAAGTGCCACCTCAACACCTGCCCGGTCGGCGTCGCCACCCAGGATCCGGTGCTGCGCAAGCGCTTCACCGGCCAGCCCGAGCACGTCATCAACTACTTCTTCTTCGTCGCCGAGGAAGTGCGCGAGATCATGGCGAGCCTCGGCTACCGCACCTTCAACGAGATGGTTGGCCAGACCCAGATGCTCGATCAGTCGACCCTGGTGGCGCACTGGAAGGCCAAGGGGCTCGACTTCTCGAAACTGTTCGTGCGCCAGAAGGAAGAGAAGGGCCAGAAGATCTATCACGCCCAGGCGCAGAACCATCATCTGGAAGCCGTGCTCGACCGCAGGCTGATCGAGAAGGCGCAGGCGGCGCTGGACCGCGGCGCGCCGGTCAAGTTCGAGATGGAGATCAACAACACCGACCGCAGCGCCGGCGCGATGCTGTCCGGCAACGTGGCGAAGATCTACGGCCATGCCGGCTTGCCGCACGACACGATTCAAGTGAGCTTCAAGGGCACCGCGGGCCAGGCGTTCGGCGCCTGGCTGACGCGCGGCGTCACCTTCGAACTCGAGGGCGAAGGCAACGACTATGTCGGCAAGGGCCTGTCGGGCGGCCGCATCATCGTCAAGCCGCCGCGCAACTCCGCCATCGTGCCGGAAGAATCCATCATCGTCGGCAACACCGTGATGTACGGCGCGATCGAGGGCGAATGCTATTTCCGCGGCATCGCCGGCGAACGTTTTGCCGTGCGCAATTCCGGCGCGGTGGCCGTCGTGGAAGGCGCCGGCGACCATTGCTGCGAATACATGACCGGCGGCATCGTCGTGGTGCTCGGCAAGACCGGGCGCAAC
>JBGPSI010000019.1:0-41784 GCA_041490045.1 Bradyrhizobium sp. | reverse complement strand
GCGCCGATGCCGCTGGTGATGTGGTCGTAGCCGGGCGCGATGTCGGTGGTGAGCGGCCCCAGCGTATAGAACGGCGCCTCGCCGCACTCCTTGAGCTGCTTGTCCATGTTGATCTTGATCTTGTGCAGCGGCACGTGGCCGGGGCCTTCGATCATGACCTGGCAGCCCTTCTTCCAGGCGATCTGCGTCAGCTCGCCGAGCGTCTCAAGCTCGGCGAATTGCGCGCGATCGTTGGCGTCCGCGATCGAGCCCGGCCGCAGGCCGTCGCCGAGCGAGAACGACACGTCGTATTTGCGCATGAGGTCGCAGATCTCCTCGAAATGCGTGTAGAGAAAACTCTCCTTGTGATGCGCCAGGCACCACTTCGCCATGATCGAGCCGCCGCGCGAGACGATGCCGGTGACGCGATTGGCGGTGAGGTGGATGTAGGGCAGCCGCACGCCGGCGTGGATGGTGAAATAATCGACGCCCTGTTCGCACTGCTCGATCAGCGTGTCCTTGTAGAGCTCCCAGGTCAGTTTCACCGGATCGCCTTCGCACTTCTCCAGCGCCTGGTAGATCGGCACGGTGCCGATCGGAATCGGCGCGTTGCGCAGGATCCATTCGCGCGTGGTGTGGATGTTGCGGCCCGTGGAGAGGTCCATCACGGTGTCGGCGCCCCAGCGGATCGCCCACACCATCTTGTCGACTTCCTCCTCGACCGACGAGGTCACCGCGGAGTTGCCGATATTGGCGTTGATTTTTGTCAGGAAATTGCGGCCGATGATCATCGGCTCGAGTTCGCCGTGGTTGATGTTGCAGGGGATGATGGCGCGGCCGCGCGCGATCTCGGAGCGCACGAATTCCGGGGTGACGAAGGCCGGCACCGCGGCGCCGAAGCTTTCGCCGTCGGCTAACGCTGCTTCCGCGCGCTCGAGCTGAACCTTGCGGCCGAGGTTCTCGCGGGTCGCGACGTAGATCATCTCCTTGGTGATGATCCCGGCGCGGGCGAATTCGAGCTGGGTGATCATGTGGCCGTCCAGCCCGCGCAGCGGCCTGTGGTGGGCGTTGAACGATTTCGCCGCGTGCGAGGCGCCGACATTGCCGTTGTCTTCCGGCTTGATCTCGCGGCCCTGATATTCCTCGACGCCGCCGCGCTCCTTCACCCATTCGATGCGCGCGCGCTTCAAGCCCGCATTGACGTCGATGGTGACGGCCGGATCGGTGTAGGGGCCGGAGGTGTCGTAGACCGGCAGGTTCGGCTCGCCCGCGCCTTCCGAGAGGATGATCTCGCGCAGCGGCACCCGCACATCGGGCGCTTCATCCGGCGTGACGAAGATCTTGCGCGACGCGGGCAGCGGGCCGGTGGTGACGGCGGGAAGCGTGGTGTCGGGATTGGAGCGGATGTTCATGGTGTGTCCTCCTTTATCTTGTTGTCATTCCGGACGGGCCGCGGAACGCGGACCGATCCGGAATCTCGCGAGATTCCGGGTTCGATGCTTCGCATCGCCCCGGAATGACGCTGTTGGATCTTCGGTGGATCGTTTCTTTCATCTCACGCGGCCTCCGCGTTCAGTTCGAGCCAGGCGCGCACGCGCGCGTCGGGCTCGGGGTTTTGCGTGATGTCGCTGACCACGGCGATGGAGTCGGCGCCGGCGGCAAAAATCTCGCGCGCCTGTTCGAGCTTGATGCCGCCGATCGCGACCAGCGGAATGGCGCCGATGCGCTTCTTCCACTCTGATATCTTCGGGATGCCCTGCGGCGCGAACCGCATCGACTTCAGCGTGGTCGGGAAGATCGGCCCGAGCGCGATGTAGTCGGGCTGCGCCTTCAGCGCGGTTTCGAGCTCCTGGTCGTCATGGGTGGAAAGCCCGAGCGTCAGGCCGGCGCGGCGGATCGCCTTCAGATCGGCTTCCGCAAGGTCAGCTAAATCTTCCTGGCCGAGATGCAGGTGCTTTGCCCCGGCCCCGATCGCCGCGCGCCAGTAATCGTTGACGACGAGCTTTGCTTCCGTTCCCTTCGTCATCTCCAGCGCGTCGCGGACGGTCTGCAGGGCCTCGGCCTCGCCGAGGTCCTTGGCGCGCAACTGGATGGTGCCGACGCCGAGCAGCGCCAGGCGCGCGACCCAGGCGACGCTGTCGACGACGGGATAGAATCGATCAGGATACGGCATGCCAGAACGGTGTCCCAACGACCGGGGTTGAAGGGGAGGCGAAGTCGCGGGCTTCCATCAGCCCGGATTCATACGCTGTGCGGCCGGCCTCGACGCCCATGCGGAACGCTTTCGCCATCGCCACCGGATCGGCGGCCTTTGCAATCGCGGTGTTGAGCAGCACGGCGTCGTAGCCGAGCTCCATCGCTTCCGCCGCGTGGCTCGGCGCGCCCAATCCGGCGTCGACCACCAGCGCGATGTCGGGCAGGCGGTCGCGCAACAGTTTCAGGGCATCGCGGTTGGTGATCCCTTTGGCGCTGCCGATCGGCGCCGCCCATGGCATCACCACCTTGCAGCCGGCATCGACCAGCCGCATTGCGACGCCGAGGTCCTCGGTGCAATAGGGGAACACCTCAAAGCCGTCCTTGATCAGGATCGTCGCGGCTTCAACCAGGCCCACGACGTCGGGCTGCAGCGTGTCGTTGTCGGCGATCACCTCGAGCTTGATCCAGGAGGTTCCGAACAGTTCGCGCGCCAGTTTCGCCGTGGTCACGGCCTCGCGCACGGTGCGGCAGCCGGCGGTGTTCGGCAGCACCGTGACGTCGAGCTCGCGGATCAGCGACCAGAACGCATCGCCAGTCTTGCCGCCGGCGGATTCGCGCCGCAGCGACACCGTGACGATGTCGGCGCCTGAGCTGCGGATCGCGTTCTGCATGATCGCCGGCGAGGGATACAGCGCGCTGCCGATCAGCAGGCGGGAGGAAAATTCGCGGTCGTAGAATTTTGGCATGGCGTCAGCGTCCCCCACAGCTGTCGTCCCTGCGAAAGCAGGGACCCATACGCCGTGTCTTCTCGTTCAGGTGCACGGGCCGAGACCTTTCGTAACCACGAAGGCCGGTGGTTATGGATCCCTGCTTTCGCAGGGACGACGTGAGATTGGGTATGCTCATCTCACCCTCCCTGCCGCGGCGTGATGATCTCGATCTCGTCACCGCTCTTCAGCCGGGTCTCGGCCCAGCGGCTCCTGGGCAGCACGTCGTAGTTCACGGCAATGGCAAAATGCGTGCCTTCGTATTCCAGTTCGCTCAACAGCGCATCGACGCTGGCCGACGAGATCTCGCGCGGCTCGCCGTTGACGGTCACACGCATTGCATCACCTCGTTGTCGATCCGGCCGTGCTCGACATAGCTCAGCGTCAGTTCCGCCAGCGCCGGCGCGATCAGGAAGCCGTGGCGATAGAGGCCGTTCACCGCGATGTGGTTGTTCTTGCCGATTGAGATGCGCGGCAGATTGTCGGGAAAGGCCGGACGAAGTCCGGAGCCGAATTCGACGATGCGCGCTTCGGCGAACGCCGGATGCACCGCGTAGGCGGCGCCCAGCAGTTCCAGCGCGGAGCGGACGCTGACGCCGGTGTCCTCGGCCTCGATCGAGGTGGCGCCCAGCATGAACAGATTGTCCTCGCGCGGAATCACATAGAGCGGCCAGCGCGGATGGATCAGCCGCACCGGGCGTGCCAGCTTGACCTCAGAGGTCTCGATCAGGATCAATTCGCCCTTGACGCCGCGCAGCTCGGGCTGCGTGTCGCGCGCGGAAAGCCCGCGGCAGTCGATCACGAGGCCGTCGATCTCGGATGGCTGAGGTTCGCTGTTGAACTTGATGGTGCCGCCGGCGGCGATGATCCGCTCGTGCAGCTTCGGCAGCACGCGGCGCGGCTCGACATGGCCTTCGTCGGCGAAGAACAGCGCGTCACGAAAGCGGCCCTCCAGCGACGGCTCGAGTTCGGCGAGCGCGCCTGCATCGAGCCGCCGGTGGCCGGAAGTCAGTCGCGCAAACCGTTCGTAGTCGTTGCGGTCGCGGCTGTGCGCCACCACCAGCGAGCCGTTGAACGGGGTGTCCGGCAATTCCCGGCGCCATAGATCCAGCGCGCGCAGGCCGAGCCGGCTGATGATCGACTCGGCGACCTCGCTCTCGCAATAGGGCGCCAGCATGCCGCCGGCCCAGTGGCTGGTGGAGAGCATCATCGCTTCGTCGCTGCGTTCATGCAGCGTCACGGGGTGGCCGGCCTGCGCGAACAGCAGCGCCTGCCACGCGCCGGCAATGCCTGCGCCGATGATGGATACGGGAGAATCCCCCCGCGGGGCTTTCGAACTCTGGTACATCCCTGTCCCTTCGCCGGCATGACCCGGATCAGGTTCAAAGGGTCACCGCGGTCTTTTGACCTCCTTGCGAGGCCTCAAGCTTGCGGTATCTCAGCTCCTCGTCGGAGCTCCCCTCGGAACGGGCCTAATGTAGGCCGATGCGTGGGCGTGTCAACGCATCTGGCCGGGAACTGCACCGGATGCGTGCCGGCGATGCACTGCAGCGGAGAACTCCTGCGCGTGCGCGTCGCCGAGACGCTGGCGCTTGGCGACCTCGTAATAGCCGGCGGCGTAATAGTGCACGGCGCGGTCGTGGTCGCCATTGGCGGCGCGATAGGCGCCGGCGAGATACTTTACCCCATAGGTGAGGTTGGTGTCGGGATCGCGCAGACCCTCGGCATCGCCAGTGTAGCCGAGGCCGCGCGCGGTCGCGAGCTTGATCTGCATCAGCCCGATGGTGCCGCCGCGGCCGACCAGCCGCGGCTGATAGCGGCTCTCGCGCACGATCACGCGATGCACCAGCGCTGCCGGCACGCCGTTGGCGCTGGCATGGCTTGCGACCATCGCCTCATAGTCGGCGCGCTGGGCCAGGGCTGCCTGCGGCAGATACAGGATGGTCAGGGCCGCGAGACAGGCGAGGAGGTGCGGACGTTTCATCTTGCTTCGCCTCTTTTTTATCGCCTCTGGGGCGCCGGATGGAGCCGGCACTTGAACGCTCAGGGTGCCCGAATGTTGCATTCGCCGGGCAATGTTATGGCCGAAATCCGGCTTTCCCGGGCTTTTGGCCTCATTTAAGGGGGCCGGTTTTACCAAGAATTATGGCCCGGCGTGGTTCGATCGCCGGGTTCGCCCCTTGCCAAATCGTTAACGAGCCGCGCCAAGCCGATGACCCTGTCCGTTGCCCATGCCAGCGAGGATGCAAGCCCGATGCGCGGGCTGTTGCCGCTGTGGGTCGGCGTCGGCGTCTACGCGCTGTTTCTCCTGGGCGGCAACCGGCTGCTGATCGATCCCGACACGATGTGGCAGGTCACGGTCGGGCAATGGATCCTCGACCACCGCGCGGTGCCCGAGACCGACGTGTTTTCCTTCACCATGCGCGGCCAGCCCTGGATCTCGACGCAATGGCTGGCGCAGGTGGTGTTCGCCAAGAGCTATGCGCTGTTCGGCTGGAGCGGTCCGGTGGTGATTTCGGCAGCCTCGATCGCTGCGACCTTCGCGCTGTTCACGAGATTCCTGAACCGGCATTTGAGCGAAAGCACCACGCTGGTGTTCGTCGCCGCGGCGCTGGTGCTGACCGTGCCGCATCTCCTGGCGCGGCCGCATGTGCTGGCGATGCCTGTCATGGTGGCCTGGGTCTGCGGGCTGATCGCGACCGCCGACCGCCGCGAGGCGCCGTCGTTCTGGCTGCTGCCCCTGATGGCGCTATGGTCCAACCTGCATGGCGGCTTCGTCTTTGGCCTGGTGCTGATCGCGCCGATCGCGCTCGATGCGGTCGTGAGCGCGAAAGCCAATTCGCGCCGCGCGCTGGTGCTGCGCTGGGCGGCGTTCGGCGTGGCCGCGCTCGCCGCGGCTTGCTTGAATCCCTATGGCTGGAACGCGCTGCTGGCGGCGCGGAAGATCCTCGCGCTCGGCAGCGCGCTGCCGCTGATCCTGGAATGGCGAGCTGCGGATTTTTCCAGCGTCGGGCCGCTCGAGATCTGCCTGCTGCTGGGGTTGGGGCTCGCGCTATGGCGCGGCATCAGGCTGCCGCCGCTGCGCATCGTGCTGCTGCTGGGTTTCCTGCACATGGCGCTATCGCAAGGCAGGGCCAGCGAGATCCTGGGCTTGCTGGCGCCGCTGGCGCTTGCCGCCCCGCTCGCCGCGCAGATCGGCGGCAACGAGGTTTTGCATTCGCGCGCGGTGCCTCCGGCGCACGGCGTGCTGTTTGCCTTCATGGCGGTGCTGCTGATGGCGGGAACCTTTGCCTATGCCTCGGTGCACCGCTTCGAGCCGCATCCGCACAGCGCGCCGGTGGCGGCCGTGGCCGAGCTCAAGAAGCTCAATGTCGAGCGCGTCTTCAACGACTATGATTTCGGCGGCTATCTGATCGCGAGCGGCGTCGCTCCCTTCATCGACGGCCGCACCGAACTCTACGGCGAGAAATTCTTCGTCGAGCACAACGCGGCCTCCGGCCTGATGGAGCCGGAAAACCTGTTCCGGCTGCTGGAGCAGTACAGGATCGAAGCCACCCTGATGCGCACCCAGAGTGCGGCGACAAAACTGCTCGATCACATCGACGGCTGGCAAAAGGTCTATGCCGACGACATCGCCACGATCCATGTCCGGAAAGCCGGCGCGGTGCACACGGCCGAGCCCGCGATCGACCCGACGGCGAGGTAAACCCACACTTACTGGCAGCGCATTCGGACGTCATCCTGAGGTGCGAGCCTCTTGGCCGCTCCTTGAGGATGACGTCACGATATGACGCCGGCCATGGTGGCGAATCATCGCCGTTCAAAAGCCAAAATGCTGTCGCAAAAGTGGGGCGGAGCCAGCGGCGACATTCGGCAGCAATCCTGTCCCATTCGCCGCCATACCAAAAAAAGCAAAAGAGAGAACGCGCCATGGCCAAGTTTGATTTCGGCTATATGCCCCGAGGGAATCCCTGCGCCCAATGCGGCAAGCCGATTGCCGCCCCGGAATGGATCGAGCAGGGTCCGCGTCGCATCTCCTATCTCTGGCATTGCCGGGCCTGCGACTACCGCTTCGAGGCCGTGGCCTTCTTCGACGAGACGGATTCGGATTCCGAGGCGCTCGCGGCTTAGAAGCGGAGCAAGCTTCGTTCGAAAAGCGCTCTACGGAACTCCTGCACCGGCATCACGTTGGTTCGGTTTCATCGACCCAGGGAGGGTGACGATGACCGATGTCCTTTCAAGACCCCATCCGCTGATCGCGAGCGATCGCGTCGAAGGCACAGCGGTGCGACGGCCGAACGGCGAGCGGCTCGGCCACATCGAGCGGCTGATGATCGACAAGGTCACCGGCAAGGTGTCCTACGCGGTCCTCAGTTTCGGCGGGTTCCTCGGCATGGGAACCAATTTCATTCCGCTGCCCTGGGCACGGCTGCGCTACAATTCCAAGTCCGAAGCCTACGAACTCGACATCGACGAAGACGAACTGCGGCGCGCGCCGTCGTTCCGCGCCGACAAGGATTTCGACTGGGGCGATCGCTCGCAGGAAGCCGAGCTGCATCGCTATTATGGGATCCCCTGGGGCGGGTTCTGATCGCCGTCGGGAATCACGCGTCGATCATCGCGCAAGCGTCACGCGGCTTCGTTCCATGGAACCTGCACTGCGCGAGCATTTAAAATCTGTCGCGCGATCTGGAACGGCGGCCGCGGTGACGTGTTCTCTCCCGACAATTGCTTCTCAGGGAGAACACAGATGTTAGTTAAAAATATCCTGGCCGGAGCGGCCGCGTCCGCGTTGCTTGCGACCGTTGCGTTTGCGCAGTCACCGACGACCACGACCGACCGCAACAACATGGCGCCGGCGGCGAGTTCGACGACCAATGCGTCGTATCAGGGCGACTGGCGCACCTCGAAGCTGGTCGGCGTCAACGTCTACAACAACGAAAACGAGAGCATCGGTTCGATCAACGACCTGCTGACCGACAAGAGCGGAAACATCAAGGCGGTGGTGATCGGTGTCGGCGGCTTCCTCGGCGTCGGCGAGCATCTGGTCGCGGTCGCTTTCGACCAGATCAAGTTCGTCGATACGCCGGTTCCGTCCACCACGTCGAGCGCGGCGCCGGCCTCGGGCACCCGTCCTGCGCCCACGACCACGACCGGTGCCGCCAGCACCAACACCGCGCCGGCTTCGGCAACGTCGACGAAGTCCAACCCGTGGTATCCGGACCACGCGGTGTTCAACGCCACCAAGGATCAGCTGAAGCAGATGCCCGAGTTCAAATATTCGACCTGAGGCAGCGGCTGAATGATTTCGCCAGGCGCGTCCGGCTTTTGCCGGGCGCGCTTTGCTTTGCAGGACTGGAGCCTCGGGTCTGACTAAAGCAGAACCGAGGCCCTATCTCCTTTATTTGACGCGTTTTCTTCACGCGAACGGGATCCACTTCACTCGAAAACGCTTTGGTGGCTTTCAGGGCCGATCTCGCGATGCTACGCTTCCCGGCGGCAGGAGCACCTGCGTCCTGCCCATACCGAACGGGAGGACGACATGACTGAGAGTGTCTACAAGGTCATTGAGCTGATCGGTACCAGCAAGGATTCATGGGAGAAGGCGGCCGCGGCCGCGATCGAGCGGGCCGGAAAGTCCCTCCGCGAACTTCGCGTTGCCGAAGTCGCCAAGCTCGATCTGCAACTCGATGCCAAGGGCAAGATCGAAGCCTACCGCGCCAAGCTCAAGGTCTCGTTCAAATTCGAGGACTGACGCGCCCGAACTGAGTGGCGGAACGACAAAGCGCGCCCGGCACAGGCCGGACGCGCCTTTTTTGTCTCCCTCTTTCCGCAAGAGCGGGGCGAGAGAGAAGGATCCTCAGCCCTTGACCAGCGGGCAGCCGCCCTTGTCGAGCGGGCGGAAGGCTTCGTCGCCGGGCACGGTGGCGATCAGCTTGTAGAGATCCCACTCGCCCTTGGACTCCTCCGGCTTCTTCACCTCGAACAGGTACATGTCGTGGACCATGCGGCCGTCGATGCGGATCTTGCCATTCTTGGCGAAGAAGTCGTTGACCGGGGTGGCCCGCATCTGCGCCATCACCTTCGGCGCTTCGTCGGTGCCGATCGCCTCGATCGCCTTCAAATAATGCATGGTCGGCCGACCGCCGGTTGATAAGGATGACCAGGGCGGCGGACTTCGGCCGGGCAAGCACGATCGCTGAACTTTGGTTCTTATCTGCGCAATTTGATTTTGATCAATGTGCGCACAGCGCATCCCTTTATGAAGGATTGAGGTATGCGCGAGATGCCACTGTGGAGATCATCGCCATGGTTAGAAGGGTTACCGCTGCGGCTCTATTCGGAGTTCTCTGCTTCACCGTGTCGGGGATCGCCTTGACGTCGCGCGATGCCATGGCGGCGGAAACTGACCAGTCGAAGACCGCCGGTGGATTGACGGTCTATCTCGGCGTCGTGCCCGCAGAGATCGTCAAAGGCCCTCCGACGCACGTCCTCCTCTCCAAGGGCCCCCATGACTATCAAGTCAGCTCAAAGAGCCCCCATGACTATCAAATCGTTGCGGCCATCTTCGATGCGGCGAGTGGTGAGCGGATTTCCAACGTCGTTGTGACCGCGGAGGTGTCCGGGCTCGGGTTGTCCGGCAACAAAAAGCAGCTTGAACCGATGCAGATCGCGGGTACGGCGACCTATGGCGGTTTCTTCGATCTGCCCGGATCTGATCTCTATACCTTGAAACTGACGGTTGAGCGCAGTGGGACCAACCCGGCTGTTCTGGAATTCAAGTACGATCACCGCCGATAGACAGCGCTCACGTTCAATCTATTTGAGCGGCTGAAATGGCAATCGGACAACCAAATCGGCACCACTGATTTCGGCAGGATCCGAAACGGACATCCGTCATTCCAAGCTGATGTGTTCACGGCGCAAGGCGGACATTCGGCAGAACGCCGGTGTCATCCAGGTGCTTGCAGAAACATAAATCGCTCAGCTATTCGGCGCGACGAGGAGGGTGCATCTCCTATTTCGGATTGACCCGGACACCAGGACTGATCTGATCGCTCGGGTAAATGATCACCCTATCTCCCTGCGCAACCCCCTTGCTGACCGCCGCGGAACGGCCGGATCGGCGCACGAGATCGATGGCTCGCAGCTGCGCGCGTCCATCCTCGACGACATAGACGCTCCAGCTGTCGCCGCGGCGGAACAGGGCGCCGGCTGGAACGATCTCGATATCGTCCCGGGTGAACACGGTGATTCTCGTATCGACCTGGTATCCGTCACCGAGGCCAGCCCACTGCTCTCGCGGCGACAGCACGTCGATCAGCACGTTGACCCGCTGCTCTTCGACGCCGAGCGTCGATATCTTGGTGAACGCCGCCGGTTCGATCCGCCGCACGCGCCCCGACAGCACGCCCGGACCGCCCCAATGCTCGATTGCAACGTCGGCGCCGGGGCGAATTTCAACCGCATCGACACTCAGCACATCGGTCACGATCTCGAGGTCTCGCGGATCGCCGATTTCGAGTAATGGCGCGCCCGACTGGACCACGGTCTCGCTTTCCTGCACGACCCGCAGCACCACGCCGGATACCGGCGCCGTGATGTTCCAGTGTTCGATCGGTGTGTCCCCGCCATCCTGATAACGGGCGAGCAACGCCTTCGCCTGATCGACCTCGTGGCTTGTCGCATGATCCTGGAATTCCGCGGCCCGAAGGTCGCGATCGGCGACCCGCTGCGCCAGTTCGGCACGTTCCAGCGCCTGCACGGTCGCGGCACCCCGCGCGACAAGGGTGCGGGCGCGATCGAGATCGGTCTTCGCCTGATCGGCCTGGACCTGCGTGCGCCCGACGGTTGCCTTGCTCCGTTCGCGCGCGGCCTCGGCGGTGCCCAGTCTTTCCTCGGCCTCGCGGCGGCTGCGCGGGTCGAGCAGGGGCGCCGGCGGCGGCATGATGGTGGCAACGATATCGTCGGCGGCGACGTTGTCGCCCGCTTTCAGCCGCACACGCGTCAAGCGCCCGGCGAGCGTCGCGGCCACAACATAGCGCTCGCGGACGCGTGTCTTGCCATCCTCGTCGACGGTGGCGACAAAGCGTCCTTTGGTGACGGTCGCGGTCTCAACCGGGACCGGCTGCGGCATCAGGAACCAGGTGACGCCGGCGACCGCGGCCGCAACGCCCAGCCCCATAACCACACGACCAACCGTGATGCGCATCGTCAATCCCTCGTCTTGAGTACCGCGACCAGATCGAGCCGATCCACCCGGCGGCGCACGATGTATGCGCTTGCCACCGCGGTGACCACGACAATGGCGGTCGCGACCGCGTACGTGCGTGGCCCGACCACGCCCGGAATCTGGAAGCTTTCGCTGGAATGAAAGCGGGCGATCAGCGTGACGATGCCCTGCGACAGCAGCAGACCGATCGGAATCGCCAGCGCGATCTCGATCGCAAACTGGCTGAAAAGGATCTGTGCCACCTCAGCCCGGGTAAAGCCGAGCACGCGCAGGCTGGCAAGCTCCCAGGCGCGTTCCTGCAGCGCGATCCGCGCGCTGTTGTAGACCACGCCGACGGCGACGATGACCGCGAAAGCCGTGAGGATGCCGGCGCTGACGAGAACGATGCCGGCGATCTTTTCCAGGAAGGAGGCCAGCGTGTAGGTCTTCATCGACACCGACTCGATCACGGGAAGCTGCTTGAACCGCTGCGACAGCGCCGCGAGCGCCGACGGCTCGACGAACATCGCGGCGGCCGAAACGACGGCGCCTTCGCCGGTGAGCCGGTTGAGCGTATCGACCTCCATATAGGCCGACATCCCGATCACCTCGTCGACGAGTGCGCTGACCGGCAGGTCGATCTTGCGGCGCTGACCCTCCATGACTTCGATGGTCACGATGTCGCCGGCGGCGATCTGCATCCGTTCTGCCAGCCGGCGGGTGAGGGTGATGCCGCCGGGCGGTACGTCGATCGGACGCAGCGCGGCATCGTGCGGGCGCCGCAGTGCGCTGTCGAAGGGCAGGCCGATCACCGACGTCAGATAGCTGTGATGTCCCGCGCGCAGGCGCACCGGCACGATACGATACCCTTCGGCGACCAGCACGCCGGGCTCGCGCGCGAGGTCGCCGATGATGGTCCGATTGAGCGGATGCGGGAAAGTCACCATGACGTTGCCGCGTTCGACCAGGTTGAACTGGATCTCGATCATCCGATCGATGGCATCGCGCCAGAACAGCCCGAGCACCACCATCGGCACGGCAAAGGCGATACCGATGATGGTGAATGCACTGCGCAATGGACGGCCGGCAAAATTGCGGATGGTCAGGACATGGCGCGGCGTCAGGGTCCTCGCCCAGAGCAATCCTTCGATCCAGGAACGGCGAAAGCGCCACGGCGCGGCCGGCCGCATGGCAACCGCCGGCGCCAGCACGACGACGTTTCGCAGCGCCGTGACGACGCCGAGTGACGCGGCCAGAAGGCTGATCGCGAAGCCTGCGAGGGCGGACCACGGCGTCAGCGCGAAGTCGAGCGCCGGCAGGCGAAAGAAGCCGTGATAGCTCGCGATCATCGCCTGACCAAAGACGTAGCCGCCGGCGACGCCCAGCACCGCTCCGCAGAACACCACGACCGCCACCAGCTTGAGATAGTGGAACACCAGCGGGGTGGTCGGAAAGCCCAGCGCCTTCAAGGCGGCGATCTGTTCGCGCTGGGCCGTCACCAGCCGTCCAAGCACGACATTCAGGAGGAATGACGCGACGGCGAAGAAGATGATGGGAATGGTGATCGACATGACCTTTTGCTGATTGAGTTCATCCTCGAGGAAGCGGTTCGACGGCTGATCCCTGCGGGCGATGGCACCGACCGAACCGTAAGGCTCGAGCAACCGGTCGAGTTCATCGATCACCTGTTTCGGGTCGGTGCCCGGGACGAGCGACACGACGGCGTCGTTGAAAGCGCCTTTCATATCGAAGGCCGCCTCCGCCGCGCTGCGGTCGACCCAGAGAACGGCGTAGAACCGGTCGTCCGGGATCGGTACCCCCGGCTTCACCGCATAGACATATTCCGGCGACAGCGCGATCGCCGTGACATGAAAGCTCTGAAGACGCCCGTTCAGCACCACCGACACGTCGGTGCCGAGTTTCACCGCGTTGGCTTCCGCAAACGCCTCGTTGACGGCGACGTTTTGCGAGGCACCAGGCTCCGGCGGGCTGCCCCGACGCACATGCAACCGCGCCAGTGGCTCGTCTCCGGCATGCGACAGCGACACCATGCGCGCCGAAACCGGCAGCGTCGCCGATGGCCAATCCAGGATTACATCCCGGACGATGCGGGCTTCGACCGCGGCGACCCCGGGAATCTCCCTGAGTTGCGCCACCACCGCAAGCGGCGCGCGCTTTAGCGTAACGAACACCTGCGGGAAGCGGGCGCTTGCGTAGAAGCGATCACGCCCGGCACGCAAGGAATCATAGGTCGATATCGAAGCGACAAAAACGGCGATGCCGGCCGCTACCACCAGCGCGATCGTGATCACCTGGCCGCGCATGGCCCAGATATCCCGCAACAGCTTGCGATCGAGCAGGCTCACCAGCGCACCTCGTCCGGGCTGAGTCTGCGCGGGTTGCGTTCTTCGCCGACGATGCGTCCGCCGCCGAGGCGCAGAACGCGGTCCGCCATGCCCGCGATCGCAGCGTTGTGGGTGATGATCACCGTCGTGGTGCCGAGTTCCTCATTGGCCCGCGCGATGGCGGCGAGTACCACCTTTCCGGTTTCGTAGTCGAGCGCGCCGGTCGGCTCGTCGCACAAAAGGACATCGGGCGATTTGACGATGGCGCGCGCGACCGCGACGCGTTGCTGTTCGCCGCCGGAAAGCTGCGAGGGGAAATGATCGAGTCGCTGCCCGAGGCCGACCAGCGCCAGCGCCTGCCGCGGATCAAGCGGATGGTCGGCGATCTCGTTCACCAGCGCCACGTTCTCGAGCACGGTGAGGCTGGGAATGAGGTTGTAGAACTGGAACACGAAACCGACATGCTCGCGCCGGTAGCGGGTCAATTCGGCATCGTCGGCGCCGACGAGGTCGTGGTCGCGCCATCGCGCCTTGCCGCCGGTCGGGGCGTCGAGGCCGCCAAGGATGTTGAGCAGGGTCGACTTGCCCGAGCCGGAAGGCCCGAGCAGCACGACAAATTCGCCTTCATAGATATCTAGATTGACGTCCCTGAGCGCATGGACCTGGACTTCACCCATGGTGTAGGTCTTGGACAGATCGCGGGCGTGAAAGACCACGCCGCGGGGTACTGCTGGCTGTGGAGGCTCGCTCAGCGCCACGATGTCCTGCTGCTCTTCTTGCGTTTCTGTCGGTGACCAATAATGGGTTACCCTGCTCCTAACTTGAGGCAGGTCAAATCTGTCCTCCTGGTCCTGGACAGTTACTCAACCGGCTCAAAATCCCGCTCTTTCCAGATTTCCATCAAGGTCAGGGAAATCGCGACAACGAGAGGACCGAGAACCACGCCCGGTGCGCCCAGCAGGATCACGCCGCCGACGATGGCGATGAACGAGGGGATTGTATGCATCATCAGCTTCCTGCCGACCAGGATCGGGTAGACCACGTTGTCGACCAGGCCGACCACGATCGTGCCCCAGAAAGTGAGGATGGCGGCGGAAGCAAGCTCTCCCGAAAGCGCAAGCAACAGGGCCGCCGGCATCCAGACGACGAAGGCACCAAGAAACGGCACCACCGCGACAAGGCCCATCAGAACTCCCAAAACATCGGGGCCGGCAACCCGAGCCACCAGAACATGCCCCCGCCGAGCGCGCCCTGCAGAGCCGACACGGCGGCAGTGCCCACGATTGTCGCGAATATGGTGTCGGTGAATCGATCGGATATCCTGGAAAATTCGGAAGCCGACAGCGGCAGCGTCTCTTTGGCCAGCGCAATCGCTTTTTCCCGGTCCCGGAGAATGTAAAACAGGAAATAGAAAGTCAGAAGCAGGCTTACCGCGCCCGCGACCGAAGCGCGGACAAGCGAACCGCTCCATCCGGCGACCCAGGACATGGAAGCCTTGATCAGGTCGGGTAGGTCCAGGCGCTCGTTGATCCAGCGCAGCGCCGGGGCGAGCCGGGGGTGATTATCGAGCAATTGTGTCCAACGATCCGCGTCCAGCATCGGGCTGATGACGGTGACGCTTCGGGCCGCTTCGTTGAGAAGAGAGCCGACCACGAGAATACCCGGGACAACTACGATGAACGCCACGACGGCGACCGTCGCGGCGGCGGCAGCGTTCGCGGAACGTACCGACCTTCGGATCCTCGCATCCAGAGGAACGAAGAGTACGCCCAGCGTAACCGACCAGACGATTGCAGGCAGAAATGGTATCGCGAGAAAGTAACAGAGGATCAGTCCGACGACGACCGCCAGCGTCAAAACAATGTTCGAAATCGTCCAGCGGTCAGGGATGCTGCTTCGGGTCATGAAGCAGTCCGAAACGCCGCCATCGTCCAAACGTTCATGCCTGCCGCGTCCTTTCACTATTGGCGAACAATGTACCGTATGATCGGACCAACGAGTAAGGGAGCGGTGCTCATCGCGAATATGATTCCCCACATCCTGATGTCCGGCGCCACCATATGAAGCATGAAAGACAGGCTTGGGACATAAGCCGCAGCCAGTAGAATACAGGCGCAAAGCGCAAGCGCCGCCCATATCCACGGATTCCGGCTGATTTCGTTGAGGACCAGCCGCGACGACTGATGGCGCATGTTGAAGACGTGCCAGAGCTGGCCAAAAGCCAGGGTCAAGAATGTAACCGTCACCGTTGCTTGCTGATCCAGGCCAAGTCCGAAATGAGCCAAGGCAAGCGCTCCGAACGTTGCGGCGGTCAGCGCGGAGCCGTAGAGCACGATCGCGAGCCACTGGGCCCGGCCAAGAATCGGTTCCTTCGGATCGCGCGGTGGACGTTTCAAAATGTTCCTATCTCCCTCGCCCATGGCGAGGGCAAAGGCCGGGAAGACGTCCGTAACAAGATTCAGAAACAGGATCTGCAGAGGAAGAAGCGGCAATGGCAACCCGGAGATCATTGCAATGCCGACGATCGAGACCTCACCCAGATTGCAGGATAGAAGGTAGGTAGCAAAGCGACGGATATTGCCAAAGATGACCCGCCCGTTCCGGATCGCCTCAACAATCGTCGGGAAGGCGTCGTCCAACAGGATCATCGCAGCCGCTTCGCGCGCCACGTCGGTGCCTCTGAGCCCCATGGCTACGCCGATATCGGCCTGGCGCAGCGCCGGCGCGTCATTGACTCCGTCTCCGGTCACGGCAACGATCTCGCCCGCGGCTTGATAGGAACGTACGAGATCAAGCTTCTCGGTGGGACTTACGCGCGCGAATATCTGGGCTTGCAGAAATTGTTCGCTGACCTTGCCGTCGAGGCTGGTCAGTTCATGGCCTTCGACGATACGCGGCGCCTCGCCACCCAGACCTACGAGTCTGGCAATGCTGCGAGCGGTGACCGAATGGTCGCCCGTGATCATGATCACCCTGATGCCCGCTGTGTGGCATGCAGCTATCGCGTCAGGCACATCGACCCTCGGGGGGTCCTCAAGGCCAACGAGGCCAAGAAAGGTCAACGCTTCAAAGGCCGGCTCATCAGAGCGTGGCTGGGTGCGCTTGGCAAAGGCAAGCACGCGGAGGCCATTGGTGCCAAGTTCGGCCACGCGCGCGAGCCACTCGTTGCGCCCCGTGTCATCGAGCGGGACCTCGCGTCCCTTCCCGGCGATTCGTGTAGCGTGGGCGAGCACGGCCTCGGGCGCGCCCTTTACGGTGTAGAGGTAGCTATCCCCATGACGATGCACCGTCGCCATCATCTTTCTGGCGGTATCGAAGGCGTGCTCCCTGATTTCTGCGGTTTCGTTCAACAGCACACGACGATCGAGACCGGCAAGTCGGCCTGCACGCAACAGAGCGAGCTCCATGGGATCGCCGCTGTCTTCGGTCGGAACATTCCCCAACGTCGCGTTGTTGCAAAGCACCGCGATCTTGAGCAGGCATTGGAGTTCAGCGATTGTGTCCGGCCGAAGGGGTGCACTTCCATCAGCGAGTTCAAAGCGGCGTTCTCCCACGATCAACTCGCCCGAGGAAAGCCAGACACTTCTGACCGTCATGCGGTTTTCTGTCAGCGTTCCGGTCTTGTCGGTGAGGATGACTGTCGTTGCACCAAGCGTCTCGACTGCCGACAGGCGCTCGACCAAGGCATTCTTGCGCGCCATCCGCCACATGCCGCGCGCAAGCGCGAGGGTAGCGACGATCGGCAGACCTTCCGGGATAGCCGCGACGGCGAGCGCAATGGCGGCTTCGACCATCAGGAAGGCGTCCTTGCCTTGCAGCAGTCCAATCCCGCCGATGAGCGCGGTCAGCGCGAGCGTGAGCCAGACGAGTTGTCCGGAAAGCAACGCGAGCTTCTTCTCAAGGGGCGACGCCTCGGTCTCTGCCTCTGCTACCAGCTTGGAGATGTGACCCAATTCGGTGTCCATGCCGGTCGCGACGACCACACCGGTACCGCTGCCACGTGTGATACTGGTCCCCTTGAACAGCATCGACGTGCGATCGGCTACACGCGCTTCCGTCTTGACTGGATCGGTCGATTTGGCGACCCGCATCGACTCGCCGGTGAGCGTCGATTCATCCGCATCAAGGTCGGCGGCGTCCACGATTCGCAGGTCCGCCGAAATGACATCGCCTGCATCGAGCAAGACGATGTCTCCCGGAACCAGGCGCTCTGCTGGAATCGGGCGCGTCTGCCCGCCTCGGAGCACCCTGGCCGAACGGCTTCCCAGCGCTCTGATGGCCTCGATCGACCGGACGGCCTTGACCTCCGTTACGAAGCCGATCGCCGTATTGAGAATCAGGACGCCAACGATTGCGCCGCCTTCCTCCCATTCCCTGAAGTAGAATGCGACCGCAGCAGCAACGGCGAGCAGTGCAACCACCAGGCTCTTGAATTGATGAATCAGAACAGAAATCAGTGCGACTCTTTGCCGCGAGCCAATTGTATTTTTTCCGTAAACCGAGAGGCGTTGCTCAGCCTCCTGCTCAGAAAGACCGGAGGCGAGAGACACATTCAAGGCCGCGAGTACATCGGTGGCGCTCCGGCCATGCGGAGTATCGAGCCGAATGCGTTTCATTCTCGCGAGCATCCTTTGATGGGTGACATTCCAGCAATGCGCGCTTCTACTTTAATGTCTGATCCTCTGGTACTTCTTGCGTTATCGCAATAAAAAGCGGTTGGGGTGCTGCGATGATTTTGCTTCATAGACTTGGCTCGGGCGTTAAACATCCGATCGCGCGATGACTGAAACCGCCTCTGACGATTTGATCGAGCTGCGTGTCGACAAGATCGCGCAGCTATTTCATACGTTGGACCCGTTTCCGTTCCGGGAACGCGATCTGGATAAGGAAGCTGAAGAGTTCATCGTCGGTTGGGCCCGCGAACTGGCCGCCGATCATACCATAAAAATCATTATTCACCTCCCCGAAGCGGAGGCGCAAACGAAGGCGGCACTTGAGCTGGAGGAGGCATTCCGTCGATATTTTTCGGATCACGCCAACGCTACGCGGCGCGAGATCAAGGAGCTGTTTCGGATTGGTCGTCGCTCCCTCTGGATTGGCGCCACGATCCTGATCATCTGTCTGCTGTCGGCGCATTTCGCAGGCGGCTATCTGGTCGAGAGCCCATTCAGAGGCCTTGTCGAAGAGAGTTTTCTGATTCTTGGATGGGTCGCAAACTGGCGACCTCTCGAAATATTCCTGTATGATTGGTTACCGCTCGCGCGCAGACGGGACTTGTATCGCCGTCTCGCAGCGGCAACCGTCGAACTGAAGCCGTACCTCGCTCCGAGGCCTTCAGGGCCCTGATCGCGGCTCCGTCGCGACATCGTTAGTGGCCTGAAAGCCGATTTAGGCCCCGATCAAGCTATGGAGGGCACCGGCCCACGCCGCCAACCCGACCAATATCAATCCGGGGACCACACGGACGGCAAACGAGCGGCCCCCGCTTGTGCCGGCAAGAACCAGCTTGCTGATCGTATTGGTCGAAAGTCCCGCGAGAATCGGCAGCGCGGCATCGGCCGCGGTCATCTTTCCGGATGCGACGAGAGAAGCCACGGAGATCGCCGCCGAATGCGTGTCGACGAAGCCGGCAAGCGCTGCAGCCAGAATAATCCCATTCTCGCCGAACCACTGCTGGAGCGCGGCGGAGGCAACCATGATGCATGAGAGGGTCAAGGCAAAGACGACAGCCGCAACGAAATTGAACGCGCGTCCGCTTTTTGCCTCTTCCCCGGCTTTCTGACGTAGCGCTAGGATCGTAAAAATTGTTCCGTAGATGACTGCAGTCAAGCCCGCGCTTGCGAGCGAAATAGAAAGCGTTCGAAGGGTCGGCAAGCTTGTGGCACCAAGAACGATCGCCAGTTGCGCGATCGTCGCGACCGTCGACAGCACCGCGCCCGCTACTGCGGCCGCCATGACGTCGGTCCCGGCTTTCACCCGCGTGCCCATCGCCGCGATTGTTGCGGTGCTTGAAATGAAGCCCGACGCGAGCCCTGCGACTGGTAGTCCAAATCTGGTACCGAGCATGCGAACCGCAATGTAGCCGGCGCCGCTAATGGCCATCACGAGAACCACCAGAATCCAGATTGAATGCGGGTTGAGGGCGCCGTACGGCCCCATCGAACGATCCGGAATGAGTGGCAGAACGACAAGGGTGGCACCAGCGAAGATGAGAATGTCGTTGAGTTCATTTTCCGTAAGCACCGTGCGGATAAAGCGGTGGAGCCGGGTTCGCGAAGCGAGCAGAACAGCCGCGACGACGGCGAGGCCGCCTGCGAGCGCGGGCTGTTGCGTTGAAAGTCCGCCCAGCAGAGCGGTAAGGATCAGTGCGATTTCAGTCGTCAAGCCCGGGTCATCGCTGCGACCTCGCCAATACGCGATAACGGTCAACGCGATGACGCCCGCGGTCACAATCGCAAGCAATAGCTCGGCCCCAACAATGAAGCTGATTGCACCAACAAGCGACGTAACGGCGAACGTTCGTATCCCCGCGGGAGAACGCGCCGGACCCTCGCCTTTGCGCCGCTCGCGCTCAGCGCCGATCAGCAGGCCAATCCCGATTGCCACTATGAGGTTGACGATCACGGGTGCGGTTATGGCGATATCCTCGCTTCGGGATAGAACGGAGGGCGCCAGGCCAAGCCGTAGCAGCCTAATGAGACATGAGACAACAAAGGGGACATGACTCGAGAATGCTACGCGTCATGCCGCCGAAGATCCATTCACCCAACCGGCTGTGACCGTAGGCGCCGGTCACCAGCAGGTCGGCTCCTTCGTCCAGGGCAAACTGGAACAGATGATCCGCGTCAGATCTGTCACGATGAAGAATTGGTCGAGGATCTGCGTTGATCCTGTGCCGCGCCAGATAGCGGACCACGTCATCAATCCTGGCTAACGCATTTCGTTCCCGGTCCCGGGCGCAGACTTCAACGACCGAAACGCGCTTTGCGGCACGCAGGAACGGTATCGCATCCATCACGGCCCGGCGTGCCTCGCGGGTGTCCTTCCAGGCCACGACGACATGTTCCGCCCGCAACGAGGCGACCCCCGGTGCAACGAGTAGCGCCGGCCGGCCGAGTTTGAGAAGAATCTCGCGCGGATCGAGGGTTCGGTAAATATCATAGCGGCCCTGAATCTGCTGCCCCAGGACGACGAGATCGGCACAGCGGGCTTCGCGCTCCAATGCGGCGCCCGGAAAATCCAGCGCTGTTCGCCATTCGATGTCCGGCCGGTCCTTCCCGACGACGCTTCGGAACCAGTCTCCTCGCTTCGCCAGCGCCGCGTGCATCTGTTTAATGTCTGCTTCCGTTGCCTCCTCGATGATCACACCTTCTGCTACGAACAGCGGAGGAACGGCACGGGCCGAAAAACCTATCAGCGCCGTATCGAGTTTCGTGGCGATCTCTGAAGCAATTCGAACCCTTTGTTCCGGAATAGCATCGACCTCGACATAGACCATCACGGCTGCATATGACATGGGCTGCTCCCTCAACGGACAATCCTATTTTGTAGGACTTCGGCTGGCCCTTATTGATGCATCTCAAGGCTCGCGTGCGGGCTTGCTGCGGCGGCGGCCTGTGGGCTCGCGCACGCTTTCGGCTGATTCCGCCGCCAGTGCGTATGGGCTTGCGGCCATCGTATTGATGCAGGTCAAGGCAGATTGATTGCCGAAGCTTATTGATAGAATTCCATCTGCAACGAGGCTGGTCCATGAAAGATATCAGAGCCGAGACGCCTGTGCGGCCGGACATGATCTGGGATTTGCTGATCCGGTTATCGGGTATCGCCCTGTTCGTCCTGCTGGTCATCGCCTATGCCACCGGTGACGAATATCCGCATACCCACGTCATGATTGGTTACGCCATCGCTACCCTGGTGGCCGCTGGCATCTTCTGGGCGGTTGTCAGGCCGCACCACGTCCAGTTTCCGCCGACCGTCTACAGCCCAGGTGGAATCAAGGCGCTGTTCCAAAATGCCGACAGGATTCCCAGGACGCTCGCCTCGGTATTCCTGATCCTGGCTGCGCTGCCCTTGTGCGCGCTGATCCTGATGCTGCTTACGCATACGCTGTGGGGCACTACCTGGATCGATGAGATGCACGAGGTCGTCGCCTATTTCGCGGTAGGACTGGTTGCCTTCTATGTTGCGATGGTGGCCATCGCCAGCAGCGGACATATCGAGGATCGACTGCGGAAGATGTTCGGCGGAAACAAGGGGCCTTACTAGTCCAGGCGAAGCCTGGCCGATCGCTCAACTCCGCTTCACAGTCCCGACAGCTGGGTCACCGAAACATTGATCGCGCCTTGCGCTTCCGCGATCACGCGTAGCGTCTTCGAATCGAAGGCGATGTCGGCGAGCTGCAGGCTGGTGATTTCGGCGCTGACCCGCACGCCGTCCTCGTTCTTCTGGAAGTCGGAGATCGCGGCGGCGATCTTCTTCTGCGCATTGGTCGCGAACGGCTTGAGGTCGACCGTCGCCTTCTCCGTCAGCGCCTGCTGCAGGCGCGGCATCACCGCGCGCGCGGCGGCGCCGAGCAGCCCGAACGCGGCTTCGGATTCGACGGCCAATTGAATGTTGCCGAGCCGCAGCGTCTGCTGCGTCTGATCGAGCAACGGCTTGCCCCAGATATGCACGGTGGCCTCGCCGCCGAAGCCGAACAGGCTCTTCTTCTCTTTGGCGTTCACCAACAGCGAAATCAGCAGCCGGTCGCCTGACGCCGCCACGGATGCATGCTTCACGGTGACGGCGACCGGGCCGGATCCGTCCTCAGGGAAGGTGCGGCCCGCGAACTGGGCCTCCACGATCTTGTTGATCTCGGTGAAGGGAACGTCGATCGGCACGCCGATAACGACCCCGCCCGGCGAGGGCGGGATGATGTCGATCTTGGCCGGGAACGGGCAGTTGGGCCTGGTCTCGGCCGGGGTGATGCGGGTCTCCGCCTCGATGCCGAGCGTCACCGTGACCGCCGAGGCATCGACCTTGGGCTGCATCGCGATCGCGCGGTTCGGCTTGAGCTCGAGCCAGAGCGGCGGCAAGGTCGAGCCGGCGCCGGTGCCCTGCAGCGGTATGGAACGGCAGGCCTTGGCCCATTGCGTCCGCGCGTTCTGCTCGAAGCTGCGGTCGTTGCGCACCCGCTCTTCCACGGCCGTGACCTGCTCGGCAACGGTCTTGTCCATCAGGGGCTTGACCTGCGCCGGTACGTTGACGCGCGCACCAGCCACGACAAGGCTGGTATCGCCGAGCGTCACCTGCGCCGCCAAGTTCGGCTCGAGGTGCCAGGCGGCGGCGAGCTTCGGCCGCGAGGTGAAGGTGACGGTGCCCTTGATCTCCGCGTTGGCGTTGAGCGACTTGATGTTCACAGCTCCGATCTGCTTGGCGACGTTGCCGCCCAGCACGCCGGCAAGCGCATCGCCGACCGCGCCGGTCGCCTTCGACGACAGCGAGCCCGTGACGTTGAGTTTGCCGGTCAGCGGCGTTGCCAGCGACAGCACGTCCTGGCCGCCGGTCGCCACGATCGGGCCGCGCGAGGCAGTCCAGCCGATGTCGGCGTTCTGCAGGATCTGCGAAACCGGATTGTCGGCATTGCCGGCGAAGTTGCGCGGGGCGGCGCGATCGGCGGCGTCGCGGATCGCGCTGAGCGCGATCGCGACCGGCGCCAGCACGAAGGAGCGTTTCGACACCGGCGGCAGCGGCGGCAGTTCGACCAGCACCGGCGCCGGTGTCCGGCCGCGCGGGGCGATCCAGTCCATCGCCTTCAGGCTGACGAAAAACGAGACCGCGACCACCGCGATCGCGATCAGAATGGTCTTGAAGCTCACCGCCAGCCGCATCGTCCCCCCGGATTGATTCAAACGAGGAGTCTACAGGCCGGGTTGTTGCGGCGCCAGAGTGGCGGATCGCGGTTAATTGAAGCAATCCCGGAACTTAACGCGGTTAGGGGACGTGATTCGTTTCCGGCCGGAAACAAAAAATGGCGCGGAAAACCGCGCCATTTTTCCAACGAAATGTTCGCTGCCAGGGTTTGCTATCAACCGCGCCTGCCGTCCGCATTGTCGGCGCGGCGGTCCATCGGCAGCACGATCACCTTGGTGCCGACATTGACCCGCGAATAGAGATCGGTGACGTCCTCGTTGGTCAGGCGGATGCAGCCCGACGAAACATGGGTACCGATGGTCCCCGGCGCGTTGGTGCCGTGGATGCGATAGACGGTGCCACCGAGATACATCGCGCGGGCGCCGAGCGGATTGCCGGGGCCGCCGGCCATGTGGCGCGGCAGATAGGGCTGGCGTGCGATCATCTCCGGGGGCGGGGTCCAGTCCGGCCACTCCGCCTTCTTGGTCACCGACTGCACGCCCGACCACGTAAAACCGTCGCGGCCGACGCCGATGCCGTAGCGGATCGCCCGACCGCCGCCGAGCACATAATAGAGATAGGTGTTGGGGGTATCGATGATGACGGTGCCGGGCGCTTCGCGGGTGGCGTAGCTGACGATCTGGCGCTTCAGCCGCGCCGGCAGCTCGGTCACGGTGCCTTCGTCCTCGGACGGCGCGGCCTGAACCTGTGGCTGGGCGATCGGCGCCGGCGGCGTCAGAATGAACGGAAACAGCTGCAGCGGCGCGGCCGAAGCGGCGCCGGAAAATGCCACCGTGGCAAACGCCAGTGCGCCGAAGGCGGCACGGCGGGAATTGCGCTTCAACGCGTCCGGATTGAACATGGTCGTCCCCTGTCTTGAGGTCTGTTTATGCGCCCTGTTGTTCTTCTCGGCGCCATTTCGGCGCTCTGTTAGGGCAACCAGTACAGGGCGGCGGTTTCAGAACGTTTGCGTCGAAACCGCAAAATGGTTTCGTCACGGTAAGGAAATATTTCGTCAATGTGTCGTGGGGAACGGGAAAACCCCGGGAACCAGCCAAAAAGACCGCTTCCCCCGTCCATGACGTCACATGCATGAAATATCCATAGCCGAACGTCCGCCAATGAGAATCAATCGCTCTTAAGGCGCGCCGTTCATGCGGATATTGATCGCGACCGACGCTTGGCATCCGCAGGTAAACGGCGTGGTGCGCACGTTAACCTCTTTGGCCAAAAGCGCCGCGGCGCTGGGTGCCGAGGTCGAGTTTCTGACTCCCGACGGGTTTCCGTCGATGGCGCTGCCGACCTATCCCGGCTTGCGGGTGGCCTGGCCGAACCGGCGCGAGATCGCCCGGCGGATCGAGGCGGCCTCTCCGGAGGCCATCCATATTGCGACGGAAGGCCCGATCGGATGGGCGGTGCGGGCCTATTGCCTGCGTCGCAAGCTTGCGTTCACTACGTCCTATACGACGCGCTTTCCGGAATACATCGCGGTGCGCTCGATCATTCCGGAATGGTTCAGCTACGCAGTGCTGCGGCATTTCCACGCGGCCGCCGCCATGACCATGGTCGCGACCGCCTCGCTCAAGCAGGAGCTTTCCGCGCGCGGCTTCAAGAAGCTCGGCTTCTGGACGCGCGGGGTCGACACCGATCTGTTCCGGCCTGACCTGCCTGCCGAGCTCGATTTGCCGCGGCCGATCTTCCTCACCGTCGGCCGTGTCGCGGTCGAGAAGAACCTCGAAGCGTTTCTGTCGCTGAACCTGCCGGGAACCAAGGTGGTGATCGGGGACGGACCACAGCGGGCGCTTCTGGAGCGCCGCTATCCCAAGGCCAGGTTCCTCGGGGAAAAGAAGGGCAGGGAGCTGAGCGCGCATTTCGCCGCCGCCGATGTCTTTGTCTTTCCCAGCCTCACCGATACGTTCGGCGTGGTGCAACTCGAGGCGCTCGCCTGCGGCACGCCGGTTGCGGCATTTCCGGTGATGGGACCGCTCGACGTGATCGCGGACCATCCCATCGGCGCGCTGGACACGGATTTGCGCAGCGCCTGCATCCGCGCGCTCGGCATGTCCCGCGAAAAATGCCGCAGCTTCGCGCTGGAGCGTTCCTGGGAAAACAGCGCGCGGCAGTTCATCGGCAATCTGAGCGCGCTGCAGCCGAGCCGTTCGCTGCGGCCGGCGCGCCGGGTGGCGAATACCAGCGCGGTGCAAGGCTAGTGCGATCAAGGCTAATTTCATCAAGACCAATCGGATCAACAGAACAGCGAGCAAACGTCATCATGGCAGAAATCATCAAACTGGACTTCGACCGCGCGATGGTCGAGCAGGCCTATGACCGCTGGGCCCCGGTCTACGACCTCGTGTTCGGCGGAGTTTTCAGCAAGGGCCGCAAGGCGGCCATCCAGGCCACCAACCGGATCGGCGGCCGCGTGCTCGAGGTCGGCGTCGGCACCGGAATCTCGTTGCCGCAATACGCGCCGCATCTTCGCATCTTCGGCACCGACATTTCCGAAGCGATGCTGCGCAAGGCGAAGCGGCGGGTCGCCGATCTCCGCCTCAAGCATGTCGAGGGTCTTGCCGTCATGGACGCGGAGAAACTCGAATTCCCCGACGATTCCTTCGACGTCGTGATGGCGCAATATGTCGTCACCGCGGTGCCGAATCCGGAAGCGGCCCTCGACGAGTTCGCGCGCGTGCTGCGGCCCGGCGGGGAATTGATCATCCTGACCCGGGTCAGCGCCGATGTCGGGATGCGCCGCTTCATCGAGCAGCGGCTGCAGCCGGTGGTGCGCCGGCTCGGCTTCCGCACCGCCGAGTTCGCCTGGTCGCGTTATGCGCAATGGCTGGCGGGCGCGCATGCGATGGAACTGGTCGAGCGCCGTCCGGTCCCGCCGCTCGGCCACTTCTCGCTGGTCCGCTTCCGCAAGACCGAGGTCACCGCGGCGGCTTGAGAAGCATTTCGACGGCGGTGGCCTCATCCTTCGAGACGCCGCGCACGAGCACGGCTCCTCAGGACGAGGTTCTATCCCCTCATGGTGAGGAGCACGGCAACGCCGCGCGTCTCGAATCGTGAGGCCGGGTTTACGCGGCGCGTTAACCCGACATGTCATTATGATGTTGTCACACGCCTTACATCGAATCTCTGTACGCAGATCACGCAGACGACACAGGGGAACACGATGAAGCGATTCATGACGGCATTGCGAACGCAACGGTGGGATGACCATCGCTACTACCATCACAGCCGTATCAACCAGTCACTGCATTTCGTCAGCGCGTTCAGCTTCCTGGTCGGTTATGCCCTGATGTTCGTCGATCCGGTCAAGGCGGCGCTGATCGGCTGGCTGGTGTCGATGACCACGCGGCAGGCCGGTCACTTCTTCTTCGAACCGAAGGGTTACGATCACCTCAACCAGGCGACCCATGAGCACAAGGAGGAAATCAAGGTCGGCTACAATCTGCAGCGCAAGGTCGTGCTGATGACGATCTGGGCGCTGTCGCCGCTGGTGCTGTACATCGATCCGACCCTGTTCGGCCTGTTCGTACCCTGGGCCTCGCCGGCGGATTTCATGCGCCAGGTCGCCAAGGTGTGGCTTGCGGTCGGGATCGGCGGCCTTCTGTTCCGCACCATCCATCTGTTCTTCATCCGCGACGTCGAGACCGGCCTTGTCTGGATGACCAAGATCCTCACCGACCCCTTCAGCGATCTCAAGCTCTACTACAAGGCGCCGCTGTACCTGATGAAGGGTGAACTGATCGATCCCGGCCTCGACCTGATCGAGCACGGTCTGGAGCTGGAAGAGAAGCACGCCTGAGTGCTGAGTCGGCGATGCGGCGATCGGATGCGGCCAAATATCGAAACTCGTCATGGCCGGGCTTGTCCCGGCCATCCACGTATTTGTTGCTTTGCCGCGGCTTAAGACGTGGATGCCCGGGCATAGGCGAGCGGAAGCGACGCCGTCCTTCGGACGGCTATGGCCGGGCATGACGGCACAGTCAGCGGGCTCTTCGCGTAAACATCTCTTTGAGAATCTGACGGCGGATCTTCTTGTTGGTGAGGGAGGCATCGTGCCACCACCAGCCGTCTTCCTTCATCTTCCTGCCCGCGGCGACGAACCGCCTGGTCACCTCGGCAAAATCGGCGTCCGTGTAGTTCAGGCTGAAGATCAGCCGGCCGGTTCCGACCCAGCTCAGCGCCAGTCCTTCGGCGCGCAGGTAATACTGAAACATCCAGTTGTAGCGGGACGGGGAGGTGTAATGGACCATCCAGATCGACGACAGATTGGAGAGGCTGACCGGCAGGTCGTGTTCGGCCAGCGCCTCGTTCATTTGCCGCGCCCGCGCATTCCAGCGCTCGTCGAGGCCGTCATAGACAGTGCGAAACACGGGATCGCCGAGCCGGGTGAGGAATTCGTCCATGGCCGCCATCACGTAAGGATGCGAGTTGAAGGTGCCGCGCGCGAAGCAGACGTCGACGGGGCGGTTGTCGCGGAAGCGGCGCATCAATTCCCTGCGGCCGCAGACCACGCCGACGGGGAGGCCACCCGCGAGGCTCTTGCCATAGGTCACCATGTCGGCGCGCACGCCGAAATATTCCTGGGCGCCGCCGGCGGCGAGCCTGAAGCCGACGAACACCTCGTCGAAGATCAGGACGATGTTGCGCTCCGTGCAGACCTGCCGCAGCGCCCTCAGCCATTCGCCATAGGCCTCGCGGTCGAAGCCGCCGTTTCGCGAGGAGTCCGCCAGCGACGAATCCGACGGTGCGTTGGCGTTCGGGTGCAGCGCCTGCAGCGGATTGACCAGCACGCAGGCGATGTCGCGCCTACTCTGCAGGACACGCAGCGTCCGTTCCGACATCTCGGCCAGCGTATAGGTCTCGTGCGGCGCGATCGGGTTGCCGACGCCGGGCTGCACGTCGCCCCACCAGCCGTGATAGGCGCCGGCGAAGCGAACCAGATGCGAACGCCCGGTGTGGTAACGGGCGAGCCGCACCGCCTGCATGACGGCTTCGGTGCCGGACATGTGGAACGAGACCTCGTCGAGTCCGGAAATCGCGCACAGCCGGGTGACGTTGTCGACGATGACGGGGTGGTAGGGTCCGAGCACCGGGCCGAGCGCATGCGCACGGGCTTCGGCGTTGGCGATGCATTCCTTGTAGAAGTCGTTGCCGAAGATGTTGACTCCGTAGGAGCCGGTCAGGTCGTAGAACACATTGCCGTCGAGATCGGTCACGGTGACGCCCGCGGAGGACTCTACGAAGGCGCTGGTGCCGAGATGCTCGCGCACCAGCCGCGAATACTGGAACGGCACCCGATAGGATTCGGTGAATTGCAGGTCGGAGATCCTTTCCGACGCCTGCAAGGTCAGCGCCCGGCCCTTGGCAAACCGCTCGCGGTAGAGATTGGCGAGCCGGAAGAAACCGTCCTGGCGCTGCGTGGCGATCTCAGCTGGCGCGCCGTCGGAACTGAAGAAGTCGTTGACGTCGAACTCGTAGAACGGGATCAGCCGCGCCACCAGGCGCGACATCTTGGCGTGCCCGCTCAGCGAGCGGTGCTTGGCCCGCGACAGCGCCAGCCGCGCGCGCAATCTGGGAACGGCGGCGGCGGTGCCGGCAACCGCGGCCGTGGCGAGAGACAGAATCGGAAGGTGCGAATCCATGTCGTCAACCGCTATCCAGTCGAGCTGACAGATTCATGACAGTCAAAAGCCTTATCGCCGCCCTGACGCAGCAGGAAGACATCAATTTCCTCCTGACCAACCGCGTGCCGCGGGCGGCGCTGACCCGTTTCATGGGCTGGTTCAGCAAGATCGAGCAGCCGGTGATCCGCGACCTCTCGATCGCCTGCTGGCGGCTGTTCTCCGACCTCGATTTGTCCGAGGCGCGCAAGACCCGTTTCAAGAGCCTGCACGACTGCTTCACCCGCGAGCTCAAGCCCGGGCTGCGCCCGCCGGATCCTGATCCGCAGATCGTGGTCAGCCCGTGCGACGCCATCATCGGTGCGTTCGGGGCGATCGCGGATACCGAACTGTTCCAGGTCAAGGGGGCGCCGTATTCGCTTCTCGACCTGATCGGCGATCCCGCGCTGGTGGAGGCGCACCGCAACGGCCGCTTCATTAGGCTCCGGCTGACCTCGAGCATGTATCACCGCTTTCACGCGCCTGCGGATTGCCGGATCGAGCAGGTCGATTTCATCAGCGGCGACACCTGGAACGTCAATCCGATCGCGCTGAAGCGGATCAAGAAACTGTTCTGCAAGAATGAGCGCGCTGTCATCAGGACCCGCCTCGCCACCGGCGTGGCGCTGACGCTGGTGCCGGTCGCAGCTGTACTGGTTGCCAGCATCCGCCTGCATTTTCTCGATCGCCTGCTCAACGCCGACACTTCAGGGCCGGTCGTCTTTCCCTGCGACGTCAATGTGCGCAAGGGCGAGGAACTCGGCTGGTTCGAGCACGGCTCGACCATCATCGTGCTCGCGCCGGAGAATTTCGAATTCTGCGACAATATCGTGGCATCCGCGCGGATCCGTGCCGGCGAGCCGCTGCTGCGGAAGCGCGCCTGAGCACCGAACGGCCGATTGTCGCGGAAAGCGTGCCCGGCAATCTCGATTTTCCGGCAGCGCTTCACTAAATAGTGGGCGGTCGAAATCCGATTCGACGTTGCAGAAGGATGTGAGATGGCGCGAGCGGCTGTTCTGGCGGCCGGGGGCATTGTGCTGCGGCAGGCGGAGACGCCTGAGATCGCGGTGGTGCGCCTGCGCAAGCGCAATGAATGGGTGCTTCCGAAGGGCAAGCTCGATGACGGCGAAACGGCGCGCGATGCCGCGATGCGCGAAGTGCTGGAAGAAACCGGCCATGAAGTCTCCGTGCACGAATTTCTGGGCACGCTGGTCTATGAATCCGGCGGACGCTGCAAGGTCGTTCACTATTGGCGCATGGAGACCCGCGGCGGGCAGGCCTATGAGCTGATGGACGACGTCAAGGCCGTCGACTGGCTGCCACTCGATGCCGCCGTCGATCGGCTGTCCCGCAGCCATGAACGCGCGTTTCTCGAAAATGTCGGACCGCTCGCGCTGGAGGCAGCTACGCCGCGGCCGTCCAAGTCAAAGAAACAGCCGGTTGCCGAAAAGCGCCGGCGCCGGCCGGTTGTCGCTCCTGCGGCCGCGTCGACGGTACCGATATCAGGTCCGCTGCAGCCTGATTTGACGGCCCCGGCGGATGCGCGGGATCAGCGCCCGCTGGTCGGCAGCGACGTCGTCGAAGCAGAAATCTCCCTCGGTTCGGCGACGCCGGGGATGGCGACGCCATCTGCGGAAGAAATCGCCGCGGTCACAACCGAGGTGACCGAAATGGAGCCTCGATCCGGCGACCACGACCCCGTGGCAATCGCGCGAGGCCGGCGCATCAACCTGATGCGGAAGGTGCGGGAATGGCTGCGGCGTGCCGCCTGACCCGGCGTGAAGGGCTTGCTGCGCCGATATCCCTGAATTGCCGTTGAGGCGTTCGCTTCACGCAGGACCGGTCTCCATCCTGCTCGCGCCGGAGAATTTTGCTGCGAAAGCCGGTTTCGCGGGCTCGACCTGACGATGAGCTCAGCTGACAAAACTAACTTGCGTGTCAGAAACTGTCGCATTTGTCATTTGAATTCACGGGGTCCTTTGGCTCTGCTGGTCGTCCTCTTCTCGCGGCGAAATTCGTCGCGGCAATTCGACCACGGAAATTCGACCACGGAGGATTCGGGATGAACAACAGGATTCTTGGTTGCCTCATCGCGGGTGCGCTTGCCACGGCGCTTGCGCTTGCGTCACCAGCGCTCGCACGCGGCGGCGGTGGCGGCGGCGGGCATGGAGGGGGCATGGGCGGCGGCATGGGAGGCGGTGGGCATGGTGGAGGCATGGGAGGTGGCATGGGCGGCGGCGGGCACGCCGGAGGCATGGGAGGCGGCATGCACGGAGGAGGCACGGGTGGCGGCATGGCAGGTGGCATGCACGGCGGAGGCTGGGGCGGCGGCATGCATGCCGGCGGGATGGGGGGCGGCGCGCATTTCGGCGCGATCGGCGGCGGCGCGCGTTTCGGCACGATCGGGGGCGGCGCGCGTTTCGCCGCGATCGGCGGCGGACCGCATTTCGCCGCGATGGGCGGTGGGCCGCGTTTCGGCGGCGCTCGGTTCGTGGGTGCGCCCTTTGCGCATGGCGGTTTCGGGCCACGGTTCTCGAGGTTCGGGTTCCATGGCCGGGGTCGCTTCCATCACCGCTTCCACAGCTTTGCGTTCTTCGGCGCGCCCTATGTCTACGCCGACTACGACAGTTGCTGGCGCAGGGTGTGGACGCCCTATGGACTGCAATGGGCCAATCTCTGCGGCGACTACGGCGACTACTGACGCTGCCCGGCATATCTGGCGAGTTGCCGCTGCCGAAGTCGGCGCGTTGCTTGTGCGCCGTCCCGTCGCGCCGGCTACGGTTTTCGAGCAGCGATCCAGGTATCGCGATGGCCGTCATCCCGAATGATTTCCGGCGCAGCGGAAGCCGTTTCGGTTGATGGCGGCCATCGCGCGCTCATCCGCGAGCCTTATCACGCAACCTTTAGATTACCTGCGGGTTGGTCTGACCTATAGGTGGGACCTGCGGGGTTTCCGGTTTAGCAGCTTGGCCTTTGGCGGCCGCTCGGAGACGAAAACCATGACGGGAAGTCACCGCCGCATTCTGGTCGTCGAGGATGATCCGGAAACCGCCGGTCAGCTCGTGGAATCGCTCACGACCAGTGGTTACCAGGTGGATCTTGCCGCCTGTGGCAACGACGCCCTGAGCCGCGGCGTCGCCAGCGACTATGCCGTGATCACCATCGACCGCATGCTTCCGGATATCGACGGCATCACGGTCATGCGTCAATTGCGCGATGGCGGCGTCGCCGCGCCCGTCCTGATCATCAGCGCGCTCGGGGAGGTCGACGACCGCGTGCGGGGCCTGCGCGCGGGCGGCGACGACTATATGGTCAAACCGTTCTCCTTCGTCGAGCTGCTGGCGCGCGTCGAGGCGCTGGGCCGGCGCAGCGACACCGTCGTCAAGGAGACCATCCTGCGCGTCGGCGATCTCGCGGTCGACCTGGTGTCGCGGACCGCCAGCCGGCGCGGCAAGGACATCCTGCTTTTTCCCCGCGAATTCCAGCTGCTGGAGTATCTGGTGCGCAACGAGGGCCGCGTCGTATCCCGGACGATGCTGCTGCAGCATGTCTGGGACCTTCATTTCGATCCCTCGACCAACATCATCGACGTCTATGTCGGGCGCGTGCGCCGCAAGGTCGATGGCCAGCAGGCCTATCCGTTGATCCACACGGTTCGCGGCATCGGGTACTGTCTCCGTGCTCCTGGCTAAAACGCTCACCTCATCGACATTCAAGATCGCGCTGATCGCGATCGGCACTTTCGGCGTGATCGTTTCGGCGATTTTCAGCTACGTTTATCTGTCCACTGTCGCCTATGTGCGCGGCAGGTCGGATCGCACGATCATGACCGAGCAGGCGGTCCTGCAGGACGCTTACCGGCGATCGGGCCGCGACGGACTGATCGCCCTCGTGCAACAGCGCATTGCCGATACGAGTTTCGCCGGCCACGTCTACCTGCTGACCGATCCTTCGCTGACCATCCTGGCCGGAAACCTCAAATCATGGCCGTCAGCGAACGGCACGGGGGGATGGACCGAGGTTCGAGCGCCCGGGCCATTGTCCGATGGCGCGAACCCGCCGCTGCTGCGCGCAAAGCTCGAAACATTGCCGGGTGGCGATCGTCTATTGGTGGGACGGGATATCGGCGACCTCGACAGCTTCACCGAGCGGATCAAGACGGCGGTGATCCTGGGCGCCGCATTGATCTTCGTGCTGGCCGGAATGGTCAGCATCCTGGTGACGCGCCGGACCGTGGGCCGGATCGAATCGATCAACGCGACCACGCGGGCGATCATGCAGAGCGGTCTCGACCAGCGCATTCCGCTCCGCGGCAGCCATGACGAATGGGACCGTGTTGCCGAGAACCTCAACCTGATGCTGGATCGCATCGAAACCTTGATGGGCGAGGTCAGGCAGGTGAGCGACAATGTTGCGCACGATTTGCGGACGCCGCTGACCCGCATGCGCGGCCGGCTGGAGATGGCCTGTCACGGTGCGCGGGCAGCCGAGGACGACCAGGCGCTGATCGGCGATACCATCGCCGACCTCGACGCCGTCCTGCGGATTTTCTCGTCGCTGACGCGGATCGCGCAGATCGAAACACAGGCCCGCAAGAGCGCGTTCCGCATCGTAAACCTGGTCGAAATCGCCGGTGAAGTCGTCGAGTTGTACGATGCCGCGGCCGAACAGGACAGCACCGATCTTTCGGTCGTCGGCGATCGCGAGGTGCTGGTGACCGGAGATCGTGATTTGATCTTCGATGCCATCGCCAATCTCGTGGACAATGCGATCAAACATGGCCGCGCCGGAGGACAAGTCGTTGTCGCCAACGAAACCATCGAGGGCAGGTCGGTCGTCTCGATCGCCGATGACGGGCCCGGAATTCCCGCCGACCAATACGAGCACGTTTTCAAGCGCTTTTACCGCCTCGAACATAGTCGCTATACGCCGGGAAACGGGCTCGGGCTCAGCCTGGTCGCGGCGGTTGCCCGTCTTCACGGCGCGCAGATCGAGATGCTTGATAATTCGCCCGGTCTCAAGTTCAGACTTTGGTTCTCGGCGCCAGACGGTTAGTCGCGCCTGGCAATGCCACGTCGGCGCAGGCGGTGTTGCGGCGCTGCTGGCGCCTTTCCTCTACCGCTAACGCTTTTCCTTGCGCGGCTTTCCCTTCGGCGCGGGCAGCAGCGGCCTCCGCGGCAACAATGCCGGCCGGTTCTGCAGTCCGGGCTGCTGCCGCAGACCGGGTGCATTGGGCGCCGGTTGCTGCTGCAGTTGCGGCTGGCCCGCGCGGTTCGGCAACGCGGGTTTGCGTGGCGAACCGGGTTGCTGCGGCGTACCCGGCCGTTGCGGCAGGCCATTCTGTTTCTGCAGGCCGGGCTGGCGCGGCGGGTTGGCGCCCGGATTGACGCGCGATGGATTTCGATTCGGATTCTGCTGGCGCTGGATGCGGCGCTGCGTGACGATCTGGCGGCCGACGCTCTGCGCGGCGTGGACCTGGCGCACGATGCCCTGATCGCGCAGTGCCTGCTGCGGCGAGATCACCAGCGGCACCGCGGCGAAGCGTCCCATGGCGCCGGGCCGGATGGTAAAGCCGCTGGAGCCCTGGGTGAGGAACCCAAGCCGCGAGCCGTCGCGGCCGTTGACCTCGATCCGCCCGACCCGGCCGTCGGCGTCGGGATAAAGCTTGATCGCGATGTTGCTGGGGTTAGCGGCGGACGCGCCCTGCGGAACCTCGATCAGGCCGGTGGTGCCGCGAATGCCGAGCGTCGCCGATGGCGTCGATATCCGCATGTCGCCGGTATGCGCGACGGCGGCGGCCACGAACGCCACCGTGCCGCGGGCGACATCGAACAGCGCGCCGTTCTGCTTGCCGCCGTCTTCATAGACGTAGTTGTCCACCGTGATGGTCGCGCTGGCGGTGAGATTGAAGGTGGTGGCGTCGTTGAAGGTGACGCCGAGCGTGGCGTTGGCCTGTGTCTGCAACACGTCGCCCTGGAAAATGTCGTCCTGCAGATGGAGCGGCGTCGAGGTCTTGTTGCGGGTGACGGTCGCGCTGCCGGTGAGCGTCGCGACATTGCCGATCGGTTCGTCGGCGGCGGCAGCGGGCGAGGGCGCTGTGGCCGGGCGGGCGCCGGCGCCTGTGTTGGTTGGGCCTGCGCGAGTCTTGTAGGGCCAGATATTGCGTCCGACACGCGTGCCGTCTCGGTCTCGAAAGGCGATGGCATCGCCTGGGCATAATGTGTGCTGGCCATTACCAACCAGCACATCAGAAAGGCCACGCACGAAAACTTCCGCCCCATCACGATCGAAAACGCCCCGATGACTGGTGGTGGATTGATAGCCCGCGCGGCTGAACGGCCGGTGAATGGCCGTCCTGCGTTTGGAAATGGGAAGTAAGCGACGCTGCATGAAAATGCCCGGCGGCTGGAAAAATCCAAAGTCGCCGGGCGTTTGAAGATCTGGGGAGTTGAACGCTAGAACAGGCCGAGCACGATGGCTCCAACAAACGCGAATGCGACATACGCGACGGCGATGGTTAGTCTGGTCACGAATGGACCCGTGAAGGTCATTGAGGAAAGCTCCCTGGTTCACGTCGCTGCCCGTTCAACTAACGAACATAACCATCCGTTCCCGGCGGAAAAGTCAGCGGCACTGTCGCTCCGGCACTTCGCTGCGCTGCGCAACGTGGTTAAAGATTCGTGAAAACAACACGTTGAAGAGTCCTTAAATAAATTCAACCAACCTGCGCGGATGACGCGCGGAGTTCGTTTGTATCTCGTCGGCTCCTTCGTCCTTGTCTCGTTGGCGGGCTGCGGCCGCGGATTTTTTCAGTCCGCGGAGCGCGAGCCATGGCGGGCCGAGGCCGAAATCGCTTGCCTGAAATCCGGCGCGGTCAAGGAGAGTCCGGAGCTGGTCAGAATCGATCCGATTTCCGGCCCGGGTGTCTGCGGCGCCGAGTTTCCGCTCAAGGTCGCAGCCCTCGGTGAAAGCAGCGGAAGTTTCGGCTTCGCCGACGAAAGCTTGCGGCCGCCCGGCAATATCGGCAATCAGCCGCGCTGGCCGATCTCGCCGCCGCCCCCGCCACCACCGGCATCGTCCTATCCGGCCACGTCGACTTATCCATCATCGCCCTATTCCAACAGCGCGCTGCGGCAGCCGACCTACGGCGCCGCGCCGGGCGGTCCGATCTCGCTAGCTCCGCCGGGCGTCGCGCCCGAGGAAGACGACATCGATTTGCCGGCGGAGGGCGCGCCGGGCGTGAACCAGCCGGCGGCGGCAAACAGACAGGTTCCGGGGTCTTACATGGCTGCGCCGGCCTATCCGCCGCGCGACCGCGCAACCGCGCCTTATTCGCCGCGTCCCGGTGCCGCCGGGCGTTACCCGCAGGCGGCGCCGTTGCCGCCGCTCGGACCGCCGCAGGGCAATTCCGTCACCACCTTCGGGCCCGTCGCCGTCAAGCCGGCGGCGACGCTGGCCTGTCCGATCGTCTCGGTGCTCGACCGCTGGCTCGCCGATTCCGTGCAGCCTTCAGCCATGCGCTGGTTCGGCGCGCGCGTCGTCGAGATCAAGCAGATCTCCGCCTATTCCTGCCGCGGCATGAACGGCAATTCCTACGCGCATATTTCCGAACACGCCTTCGGCAACGCGCTCGATATCGCGGGCTTCACGCTCGCCGACGGAAGGCACATTTCGGTCAAGGACGGCTGGAAGGGGTTGCCGGAAGAGCAGGGTTTTCTGCACGACGTGCAGGCCACCGCCTGCCAGCAGTTCACCACCGTGCTGGCGCCGGGCTCCAACGTCTATCACTACAATCACATTCACGTCGACCTGATGCGCCGCGCTTCGCGGCGCCTGATTTGCGAGCCGGCCGCGATGTCGGGTGAGGAGGTCGCCGCGCGCGCGGCCGGGCGCAATCCCTATGCCTCGCGCGAGCCGTACGTGACGGGATCGCTGGGTGGACAGAAAATCGCGGCGCATCGGCACAAGAACAAGGTCGACGAGGAAGACGCATTCGAGGACGAATAGGGGCGTCGTTGCAACCATTGGCGCGCGGCGCGCTTTTCAGTCCATCGACCGAATTCGAAGCGTGGAGATCCAATGAAGCCATCGGAGCAAATCGACCGGCTGATCGCCGAACTGACGGATTGGCGCGGCAAGACCTTCGCCAGCGTTCGCAAGAGTATTCTCGCAGCCGACCGGGAGATCATCGAGGAATGGAAGTGGATGGGAAGCCCGGTATGGTCTCGCAACGGAATGATCGCGGTCGCCAACGCCCACAAGGGAAAGGTGAAGCTCACCTTTGCCCACGGGGCGAGCATCCCGGATCCCGACAGGCTGTTCAACGCGGGCCTCGAAGGCAACGCGAGACGGGCGATCGATTTTTTCGAAGGTGACAAGGTCGACGAGCGTGCTCTGAAAAATCTCGTCGGTGCCGCCATCGACTACAATCAGACCAAATTGAAGAAGAACGCCGCTGGCGCTCGCGCGAAAGTACAAAGAAGCAAAAAGACATGACGCGGCGCTTCGGGACGGCGTTAACGCTGCCGCCCTTCGCTCAGCCCGCCTTCACCTGATACGCCGCCAGGAACATCCGCGTGGCACTTTCGACCACTTCGCCGATGCGCTCGGACGAGGGCGGCGGCGCGGCCTGGAAGATGAAGCGCAAAAACAGCGATGCCTGGCACATCTGCATGAATTGCGAGGCCGCGAGCTGGCAGTCGGGGATGGCAAGCTCTTTGGCCCGCACATGCACCGCGAGATAGTCCGCGAGACGGTTGATGGTTTTTTCCAGCACGTTCTCGTAATAGCGGCGGCCGACCTCCGGCATGCGCTCGGCAATCGCCATCACGGTACGGATCGCCGATCCGCCGCCAGGCCGGCACAACAATTCGAGATAGGCCCGGCCGAATTCGCGAAGCGTGGCTTGGACGTCGCGGCCGGGGTCGAAATCGAAGGCGATCTTCTGCTGATCGTGCATTTCCTGCTCGACGATGGCCTCGAACAACCGGCTCTTGTCGGCGAAATAGACGTACAGCGTCCCCTTGGAGACCCCGGCGGCGCGGGCGATCTCGCCCATGCTGGCGCCGTCAAAACCCAGATCCATGAAGACCTTGCTGGCGCCAGTGAGGATTTGCCGGCGCTTCGCGCTGTCGTCGTCGCCAAGGACGTGGACCGTAGTAGTGCGAGGGGCTGCAACCATTAGTTTAGGCTCTCTGGGAAGATTCCAATTTTGGAAACTTTTGGAAACGACCGGGAAGGAACTGTCCTCCTAGTGTTCCGGCTATATGGATATAGCTTGACCGAACCGTTCGGTCAATGTTAATTTGAAAGTGCGATGCGGTGAGACCCATCCTGGGTCGCGTGCGCAGCGCGTTTTTGTGATGGGGAGGCCTTGATGGCCGCAGCAAGAGACCAGGCCGCGCGTATGCTTCGTTCCGAGCCGGATCCGGCAGGGGGTGATGACGCAGCGCGCGACGCGGCGGCTCTTGCCGAGCAGCTTCGGGCGCATCTTTCCGATGAGACCGCGCGTCGCCACGCCGAGGCGCCGGCAAGCCCCACGATCGAAAAGCCGGGGGTCGAGCGGCCGGGGTCCGCGCCGTCTGCTCCCGCGGCGGCCGCCGCCGCGCCGAAATCGGGAAAACGCCGGCTGGTCCTGATGGGGCTGATCGCGCTGATCGCGCTCGCCGGGGCAGGCTATGGCCTTGAATATACGCTGGTCGGACGCTTCTACGTTTCCACCGACGACGCCTATGTGCGCGCCAACAACACCACGCTCGGCGCGCGGGTGTCGGGCCACATCGCCGCGATCCTTCCCGGCGACAATGCCGTGGTCCACACCGGCGAGGTGATCTTCCGGGTCGACGACGGCGACTATCGTATCGCGGTGGACGCCGCGCGCACCAAGATCGCCACCCAGCAAGCCACCATCGACCGCATCGGCCGCCAGGTCACCGCCCAGGAAAGCGCGGCCGCGCAGGCCAAGGCGCAAGTCGTCTCCGCCGAAGCCGGCATGAAGCGGGCCGACCTCGACTTCGAACGCCAGCAGACGCTGAGCACCAAGGGTTTTGCCACCCACGCCACCTTCGAACAGTCCGAGGCCGGGCGCGACCAGGGCGCAGCGGCGGTGAAGGCGGCGCAGGCGGCCTACGACGCCGCGCGCGACAATGTCGACGTGACCAGGGCGCAGCAGGCCGAGGCCCGCGCCCAGCTCGCCGAATTGCAGACCTCGCTGGCCAAGGCCGAGCGCGACCTCGATTTCACCTCGGTGCGGGCGCCGGTCGACGGCACCTTCTCCAACCGTCTGGTTAACACCGGCGACTTCGTCGTGGTCGGCCAGCGGCTGGCCAATGTCGTGCCGCTCAACGACGTCTTCATCGACGCCAACTTCAAGGAGACGCAGCTCAAGCGCATCCGTCCGGGCCAGCCCGTGACGATCTCGGTCGATGCCTACGGCCATCGCAAGTTTGCCGGCTTCGTCGACAGCATCTCGCCCGCGGCGGGCTCCGTGTTCACGCTGCTGCCGCCGGACAACGCCACCGGCAACTTCACCAAGATCGTGCAGCGGCTGCCGGTTCGCGTGCGCGTGCCGAAGGAGGTCGCGAAGCTGAACCTGCTGCGTGCGGGCATGTCGGTCTATGCGACCGTCGATACCCGCGAGGGTGCGGCCGATGCCGACAGCGAAGCCGACCTCGACTCGCCGATGATGATCCACCCGCAATAATTCCAGAGCCCCGGGCTGCGCGCCCGACTGTGAGCATCCGAGATCATGGCCAACGCCACGACCGCCCCACCCGCGATGATGGCTGGAGCTCCCGCGCTGGCCTCCGAGCGCATTCCGCCGCGAAGGCTGATTGCGTTCCTCATCATGGTGTTCGGCATGTTCATGTCGATCCTGGACATCCAGGTGGTCTCGGCGTCGCTCACCGAGATCCAGGCCGGCCTGTCGGCGAGTTCAAGCGAAGTGTCGTGGGTCCAGACTTCGTATCTGATCGCCGAAGTGATCGCGATTCCCTTGTCCGGCTTCCTGTCGCGCGCGTTCGGCACGCGGCTGTTGTTTGCGATTTCCGCCGGCGGGTTCACCATCGCGAGCTTCCTGTGCGGGTTCGCCTCGTCGATCGAGCAGATGATCCTGTGGCGCGCCATCCAGGGGTTTTTGGGCGCGGGCATGATACCGACTGTGTTCGCCTCGGCCTATACGGTGTTTCCGCGTTCGAAATTCCATATCGTCGGCCCCATCATCGGTCTGGTCGCAACGCTCGCGCCGACCATCGGCCCGACGGTCGGCGGCTACATCACCGACGCGATGTCGTGGCACTGGCTGTTCTTCATCAACATCGTGCCCGGCATCGGCATCACCATCGGCGTGCTGGCGCTGGTCGATTTCGATCAGCCGAATTTCGCGCTGCTCGACCGCTTCGACTGGTGGGGCCTGATCTTCATGGCGGGCTTTCTCGGCTCGCTCGAATATGTGCTCGAGGAAGGGCCGCAATATGAGTGGCTGCAGGACACCTCGGTGGCGATCTGTGCCGCGGTTTGCGCGCTCTCTGCGATCGCCTTCTTTTACCGCGTACTGACCGCGGACGAGCCGATCGTCGACATAAGGGCCTTCACCGACCGCAATTTCGGCATCGGCTGCCTGATTTCGTTCTGCATCGGCATCGGGCTTTACGGGCTCACCTACATCTATCCGCGCTATCTTGCCGAGGTGCGCGGCTACAGCGCGATGATGATCGGCGAGACCATGTTCATCTCCGGCATCACCATGTTCTTCACCGCGCCGATCGTCGGGCGACTGATGCAGAGGGTCGACATGCGCCTGATCATCGCTATCGGCCTCGTCATTTTCGCGATGGGGTCGTATCAGATGACCTGGATCACCCGGGACTACGACTTCTATGAGCTGCTGGTGCCGCAAATCCTGCGCGGGATCGGCATGATGTTCGCGATGGTGCCGACCAATACTATCGCGCTCGGGACCCTGGCGCCGGACCGGGTCAAGAACGCCTCGGGGCTGTTCAATCTGACGCGCAATCTCGGCGGCGCAGTCGGGCTTGCCCTCATCAACCAGGTGCTAAATGAGCGCACCGACCTGCACATTTCGCGGTTGCAGGACAGGGTGACCTGGGGCAACGCGACCGCTGTCGAGACGCTCAACATGTTCACCCAGCGGCTGCAGGGCATGGGCGACGCCGCGCTGATGGCGATGAAGCAATTGTCCCAAATCGTTCACCGGCAGGCGGTGGTGATGGGCTATGGCGACGCCTTCTTTATCCTGACGGTGTTCTATCTCGGCCTCACCTTGCTCGTGCTCCTTTTGAAAAAGCCGGCTTCGGTGACGGCAGAACCGGCGCACTAACCGCGATATTGCAAATCACCCGCAATGCATTTATAAGCTCCGCGTCGTCGCTCGAACCGGGGAGGATTTGCATGATTTCGTCATATTCGCAGATCGAACGCCCGCGTCCGATGCTCATGCTGGACGCCTGTTTCGCCCTTTGAGGGCGGTTTCCGTCAGCAGCGATCGGGCCTGACGTCCCGGTCACCCACGGCTTCCCAGTAAGTCATCGATATCAACGACGCCTGTGTTCGGCCCGATGCCGTCCGCGCGTCAAGCAACGGAGCCGGCGTGCGGGGCCTGCCGCCAACCGGATAACGCCATGACCGCCTCTCGCGACAAGCGACCCGCCGCCATCCGCGTGGTGCTGCCCTTCGTGTTCCGCCACTGGCTCGAGCAGCCGGTCGGC
>JBGPSI010000018.1:0-43832 GCA_041490045.1 Bradyrhizobium sp. | reverse complement strand
GGTTTATCGCGGGGTGGAGCAGCCCGGTAGCTCGTCAGGCTCATAACCTGAAGGTCATAGGTTCAAATCCTATCCCCGCAACCAGATATGGAAAAGCCGCCCTTCGGGGCGGCTTTTTTTTCGGGTCGGCGCTTTTCCCGGCGGTCTAAATGGCCGGAATGCCCGGCTCAAACCCCAACAGGTTCTCGACCCATTTGGCCGCGCGAAGCGTGTGATGGTCCTGCCGGTAGGCGCCGACGATCTGGAGGCCAAGGGGCAGGCCGCTTTTTCCGAATCCGGCCGGCAGCGTCACGGCGGGCACGCCAAGCAGAGTCCACGGCGCGCAAAATTCCGCGTTGCCGGTGAAGCTGAGGCCTTCCGGCGCTTCGCCGAAGGCCGGCAGGGTCAGGATGGCGTCGAAGCCAGAGATCTGCGTTGCGAACGCGGAGCGCAGTTTTTCCTGCAACGCTTTGGCGGCAAGGTATTCCAGCGCCGTATGGGTCTTTCCGGTCCGAACCAGCGATTTCAGATGATCGCTGGTGCGGTCGGGAAAGCGTTCGACGAGGCCTTCGAAAATCAGCGCCGCCTCGCTGGCAAGAATGGTATTGATCGCGTTCCAGTTCGCGCGGTCGAGTTCGGCTGGCTCGAACTCTTCCAGGGCGGCGCCCGCCTTGCGCGCTTTGGCGATGGCCGCCTCGAACAGTTGTTGCTGTTCGGGCTCGGTCTTTGCCCAATTCGCAAAGCGCACGATGCCGAGGCGCGGCCGCTTCAGCGGCGGCACGCCATCTTCGGGATCGACCTGAAAGCCGGGAAGCGGCCGCCCATGCGGGTCGCTATCATCAGAAGCAGCGAGCAGCGACAGCCCAAAGGCCACATCGTCGACCCGTCGCGCGAACAAGCCGACGTGATCAAGCGAAGGGCTTAAGGCATGCACGCCGGTGCGAGGGATCGCGCCAAAACTCGGTTTGAGGCCGACGACGCCATTGAACGCCGCCGGCCGGATGACGGAGCCGAGCGTTTGCGTCCCCAGCGCCAGCGGGACGATACCGGCCGCTACTGCCGCCGCGGAGCCCGACGACGAACCGCCCGGCGTATGCGCGGGCTTCCAGGGGTTGACCGTCGGTCCCGGATGCCGCCAGGCAAACTCCGTCGAAACCGTCTTGCCGAAAATCGTGGCGCCGAGACTGCGCAGCCGTTCGACCACCCAGGCGTCGCGCTCGGGAACATGATCGCGGTAGATCGGCGAACCATTGGTGGTCGGCATGTCCGATGTCGCGATGATATCCTTGATCGCGACGGGAATGCCCGACAGAGGACCTGGCCGGCGCACGGTGTCCCGGGGGAGATATTCGAACGCCCTGAGCCGGGACTCCGCGGCCTTCGCCTTCTCGAGGCAAACTTCGGCGTACCGATCCGCAACCGCTGGATGGTGCTTGAAGTGCCGCAGCAGTTCGAGGACCCCTGCGCCGGAAGGAGGTGCGGAGCGCGCATTCGGATCGGTCATGCCGGAAATTCCCAGACAAACAGGCCCATGGGAGAAACTCGCATGGAAGGCGAGCCCGTACCAGAGGGCTGCGTTCGGCCTATTTCATCGCCAGCGCCGGTTCGATGAATTTCTTGACGACAAAGGTCTTGTAGTCCGGCTGGGCCGCGAGGTTGCCGAGCGCGATCTGGGTGTCCATCGACACTTTCAGCGCATCCGCGGTGATGTCGACGCTCGGGGGATAGACGCCGTCCGCGAGCATCCGCTTCACGGCAGCTTCCACCACCACCGGATCGAGCGTCGGAAATTCCTTCTTGGCGATCTCGACGGTTTTGGCTTCGTTCTTGGCCATGAAGCGCATGGCCATTTCCATGCCGTTGACCAGGCGCTGGGCGGTGTCGGGATCGACATCGTTCCGCGCGGTCACGGCGGAGAATGCGTAGGCGCCGTAAAGCTTCGGAAATCCGAGCACCACCTTCATGCCCTTGGCAACCGCCTGATCGAGGCCCGGCTCGTACATGACCGCGATGTCGGCCTGCTTGGCGACGAAGGGGCCCGGTTCCGAGCCGATCGCAACCTGGATCATGTCGACGTCGGTCTTGGCGTCCATGCCGTTTTCCTTGAGCAGCTTCATGAACAGCGACGTGCTCGTGGTCGGCATCAGGCCGGTGACGACCTTCTTGCCCTTGACGTCCTTGATGCCGTCGAACTTGAAGTCGGGCGCGGTCGCGATCCATACCGCGGCGCCGTTGACGACATTGGCGATGATGTTGACCGGCGCTCCCTTGGACGCCGCGATCGCGGTCCATTCGGGGCCATGGATCGAAAACTGCGCGCTGCCGGAAATTACGGCCGAGAGCGCGACGGTCGGCGCGCCGGCGGTTTCCTTGGTGAGGTCGAGGCCCTGCTGGGTGAAGAATCCCTCGTCGATCGCGACGTAGAGCGGCAGATACAGCATCGACTGGAACGCCTGCGACAGCGTGACCTTCTTGTTTTCCGCGAGCGCGGGGGTGGCGAGCAGCAGCGCGATCAGCGCGGCGGCGCGGGAAATACGCGTAAGCAACGACATTTGAAGTCTCCGTATGTGCGGCATTTGGGTTTTAGACCTGAACCTGATGGGTGGTGTTCGACTGCCTCCACGGCAGAATGGCTCGCTCGATGATGTCGATCACGTAATAGAGGACGAATCCCATGATCATCAGCGTGAACAGTCCGACCCAGACGGTGTTGAGGTCGTACAGGCTCGAAGCCGTGTAGATCAGGTGGCCAAGCCCGCGCTGCGACGAGATGAATTCGCCGACCACGGCGCCGACCAGTCCGAAGCCGATATTGATCCGGAAGGTCGCGATGATCGACGGCAAGGTCGACGGCACCACAGCCTTGAAGAAGACCTGGTGCTTGTCCGCGCCCATCGAGATCAGCAGCGACTGCAGGTCAACGTCGGCGTCTTTGGCTGCCTGATAGGCGGCGATCAGTGCCACGATCGCGGTCAGCGATACCGACAATGCGACCTTGGATACCAGTCCGGTGCCGAACCAGAGCACCACGATTGGGGCGAGCGCGATCTTCGGCACGCTGTTGATGGCGACGATGAAAGGCTCGACCAGCCGCGCCACGAACACCGAGTACCACAGCGCCAGCCCGAGAAGCGATCCAAAGATGGTGCCGATGACGAAGCCCAGAATGGCTTCAAACAAGGTGTACCAGGTGTCCGAAAGCAATTCGCCGCTCGCGATCATCTTGGCGGCAGAGCTGAAGATGCCGGTCGGTGACCCCACCAGAAAGGCGGAAATCCACCCCACGCGTACGCCGATCTCCCAGAGCGCGAAGAACAGCACGACGGCCGCCGCCTGCAACATCGCGCGGCCTAACGTCGTGTCGAAGCGCAGGGGCCGACGGTTGCGGCGCGCCTTCCGCTTCGGCAGGGGTGCTGCGCCGGGTAGTGTGATGGTCACGCTGTTTTCTCGGTCTGGATGTCGAGCTCGGCGCAAAGCGCATGGAAATAGCCGGAGAACCGGCTGTCGCTTCGAGCCGCGATCGGCGAGGCGGCGTCGATATCGATGTCGTGCACGATCTTGACGCGGGCGGGACGCCCGCTGAGCACGACGACGCGCTTCGACAGCGCGACCGCCTCATCGATGTCGTGCGTCACCAGGATGACGGTCTTGTGATAGGTTTCCACCGCATCCTTCAACACGCCCTCGAGATAGAGGCGGGTCTGGTAGTCCAGCGCGGAGAACGGCTCATCGAGCAGCAGGATGTCCGGATCCATGATCAGCGTGCGGATCAACGCCACACGCTGGCGCATCCCGCCGGACAATGTCTTCGGATAGGCGTTCTCGAAGCCCGCCAGGCCAAAACCCCTGAGATATTCGCGCGCCTTGCCCTCGGCCTCGACCCGATCGACGCCGCGGGTCTCCAATCCCAGGAGCACATTGCCGAGCACCGTGCGCCAGGGAAACAGCAGGTCCTTCTGCATCATGTAGCCGACACGGCCGCGCAGGCTCTCGATCTCCTGGCCGCGATAATGCAGCGAGCCGGAATCGGGCTCGAGCAGGCCGGCGATGATGTTGAAGATCGTGGTCTTGCCGCAGCCCGAGGGCCCGATGATGCTGACGAAGTCGCGCTTGTTGATGCCAAATGAAAGGTCGTCGAGCACGCGGACCTCGCCGGCCTTGCCGGCAAAGGACTTTTGGACGTTGCGAACGCTGAGTTGAACGGGGATTGGCTGCATCCCCTGCACAGAAGCAACTTGTATGCCACACCGCCGATCGGAAAACCGTATTGTTATCAGTCGATTAATACGATGAGGCTGGGCTGTCCCGGCCGATGCTGCCTGTTTAGGCAGCGGTTCGGTCCACCACGCGCGTTTCCGTTGCAAAGTGTGCGGTCACATCGCCCGCGCCGCGCTGAGCGGCGGCGACACCTACGCCGTCACCGCCTATATCCCGCACCTCAACAGGATCGTCCCCAGTGGACGTGAAGTTCGACAAGGAGAGCTTGCCAAAGATCAGGATGCTCAATCGGCCCAATCGCGACGGGTTCATTCCCCCTCGGTCAAGCCATCGCCTGCGAATTAATCAGGCTGCAAATTACACCCAACGGCAACGCGGTCTTTACTGTGCTGATTAACATCTGGTCAGCCAACCCGGTCTATAGCTGGTCCGGATCAAAGCGGCGATCCGGGATCAGCAAGTACCAGCCATGAACGCAGATGTTATGGAGCAGGCGGTCAACAATTCGCCGCCGCGTGCAAAACCGTCCGCCGCCAAGCGCTGGCTGAAGGCGATCGAGCTCACCTCGCGCATCGAGGCCGACCCGTCCCGCTTGTTCGCCGACATCGTGGAGGATTGGTCGAAGCGGCAACCGGACCGTCGCGCGTTGATTTCGGAGACCACGACGTTTAGCTACCGGATGCTGGCCGAGCGGATCAACCGTTACGCGCGCTGGGCATTGTCGGCGGGAATTGAAGCCGGCGATACCGTGTGCCTGATCATGGCGAGCCAGCCGGATTACATCGCCGCTTGGCTCGGCATCACCAGGGTCGGCGGCGTCGTCGCGCTGATCAACACCAGGCTGGTCGGCCTGTCGCTGTCCCATTGCATCAACGTTGCCGACGCCGACCATGTGATCCTTGCGGAGGAACTCGGAGGAGTCTTCGAAACCGCGCTGCCCTATCTGAACCGCGCGCCAAAAATCTGGATCCACGGCAGCCCCAGCAACGACGCAAGCATCGATGCCGTACTCGACGGAATCGACGGCAGCCCGTTGCAGCCTTCCGAGCGGCGCGCCGTCACCATCAACCATCGCGCATTGCTGATCTACACTTCGGGCACCACCGGCCTGCCGAAGGCCGCCAGCATCAGTCACCGCCGCATCCTGAACTGGGGCGGCTGGTTCGCCGGACTGACGGCGGCTTCCGTCGATGACCGGCTGTACGATTGCCTGCCGGTCTATCACAGCGTCGGCGGCATCGTCGCGCCCTGCAGCATGCTGAGCGCGGGCGGCTCGGTGGTGCTCGCCGACAAATTTTCCGCAAGCGAATTCTGGCACGACATCGTGCGCTGGGATTGCACGCTGTTCCAGTATATCGGCGAACTCTGCCGCTATCTCCTGCGCGCGCCGCCATCCGAATACGAAGCGAGCCATCGGCTTCGGCTCGCCTGCGGCAACGGCCTGCGCGGCGATATCTGGGAAGCCTTCCAGGCGCGCTTTTCGATACCGCAGATACTTGAATTCTACGCGGCGACCGAAGGCAATTTCTCGCTCTACAATGTCGAGGGCAAGCCTGGCGCCATCGGCCGGATCCCGCCGCTGCTGGCGCACCGCTTTCCGGCCGCGATCGTCCGCGTCGATATGGATTCCGGCATGCCGGTGCGGAGCGGTGACGGACTCTGTATTCCCTGCGCGCGCGGCGAAGCCGGAGAAGCGATCGGCCGCATCGGCGTCGCCGACGAAGGCGGCGGCCGCTTCGAAGGCTATACCGACGCCGAGGAGACCGAAAAGAAAATCCTGCGCGATGTATTCGCGCAAGGCGACGTCTGGTTTCGCACCGGCGACCTCATGAAGCTCGACGAGGCCGGCTTCTTCCACTTCGTCGACCGGGTCGGCGATACCTTCCGCTGGAAGGGCGAGAATGTCGCGACTTCCGAGGTGAACGAGGCCGTTGCGGATTGCCCGGGCGTCATCGACGCGACCACGTATGGTGTGGCCATCCCCGGCGCCGACGGCCGCGCTGGAATGGCGGCGCTCGTGGTCGACGAGAGTTTCGATCTCGCGCAATTCGGCGATCATCTGTCGCGCCGTCTACCGGCCTATGCCCGTCCGGTCGTGATCCGCTTCTGCAGCGCGCTCGATACCACTGAGACCTTCAAGCAGAAGAAACAGCAATTGGTCCGCGAGGGATTCGATCCGCTCCTGGTAACCGATCCGCTGTTCTTCAGGGAGCCGGCCTCCGGCACCTACCGCGAACTCGCCGCCGCGAACTATGCCCGCATCCTGGACGGCTCGATCCGGTTATAGTCCGCGGCCCACCGCAGCGACGGCCTCGGCAACGCGCTTCGGCGTCATCGGCAGGCGCAGGATCCTTGCGCCGGACGCGTCGAACACCGCATTGGCGATGGCGCCGCCGACGGTGGTGATCGCGGGCTCGCCGCAGCCTTGCGGCGCCAGTTCGTCATTCCTGACCAGCACCGCCTCGATTTTGGGAACGGTGCCGAAGCGGGGCAAATGATAGGTGCCGAAGTTGCGGTCGAGCACCTCGCCGCCGTGGAAACGTAATTCCTCGCTCAGGGCGTAGCCGAGACCCATGGTCAGGCCGCCCTCGATCTGCATTTTGGCGCCGTTCGGATTGACGATGATTCCCATGTCCTGCGCGCAGACCATGCGCACCACGCTCACCCTGCCGCTCGACTTGTCGACCTTCACTTCGGCGATCGTTGCCACATAGCTTCCGGCGTCGCTGCTCAAGGCGATGCCGTAGCCCCGGCCGCTCGGCCCGGCCGCAGGCGACCAGCCGAAGGCGTCAGCCGCCGTCTGCAGGACTTTCCGCGCCCGCGGATCCCCGACATGCGCAAGACGAAAGGCCAGGGGATCGACGCCGGCCGCGGCCGCCATGATGTCGATCTGGGATTCGGTGGCGAAGATGTTCATGTTGGCGCCGGGCGCGCGCCACGGCCCGACCGCGAACGGATGCAGATTCTTCAGCGGGGCTGCGCCTTCGTAGGACATGCCGCCGGCCGAGGTGATGCGCAGGTTCGGAATATCATAAAGAACGGATGCGCCGCGCTCGCCGGCGGCGAACACCTGATACTCCCAGCGCGCGATCCTGCCGTTCCGATCCAGCGCAGAATTGATCTTCACCACCGCGGCCGGATCGAACGTGTCGTAGAAGAATTCTTCCGCGCGGGTCCTTTCGACCTGGACCGGCTTGCCGCAGATATGCGACAGCAGCGCCGCCTCGATCGCCTGACCGCCGGCACTCTTGCCGCCGAACCCGCCGCCCACGAATGGGGTGATGACGCGGACGCGCTTCGGATCAAGCTTGAGTGCGGCGGCGATGCCGTTGCGGGTCGGGAACGGCGTCTGTGTCGAGGCCCAGACCGTCGCGTTGTCAGCGCGGACATCGGCGATCGCGGCATGCGGTTCGATCGGCGCGTGCGCGACATAGCCCTTCTCAAAAATAGTCTCGAACGCTTTCGAGACCGGCGCGGTCGCCGGATCGCCCTTGGCCGTGACTTGCTTCGGGGCGCCGGCATGGCTGCGCAGGTGTTCGAAAATGCTGTCCTGGTTCAGCGTCGCCTCGGGCCGGCGCCAGTCGGCATGGATCTGCGCGAGCGCGGCCGCTGCCGCTTCGGGATCGACATGCAGGACGGCGATCAGGCCGTCCTGCCTGATGAGTTTTACGCCAGGCAGTTTTTCCGCGGCGCTCGTGTCGGCCTGCTCAAGGACCTCACCATGGACCGGCGGACGCAGGATGCGCGCGTACAGCATATCCGGAAGCCGGATGTCGGCGGCGTATTTCGCCGATCCCGTCACCTTCTCGATGCCGTCGAGCCGCTTCGGCGATTTCCCCATCACGGTGAAGTCGGCAACGGACCGCAGCACCGCCGCCTGGCTCACCGTCTCGGCAATCGCCGCGCCGCCGGCCAATTCGGCGAAACTTACCCGCCGGCCTGGTTCGCCGACAACCGATGCCGCGCCGTGCTCGATCGTCACCCGCTCGGGCGCAACGCCCAGCTTGGCCGCGGCAAGCGCCGTCAATACCACGCGGGCCCTTGCCGCCGCCGCGCGCAAAGCGGGCCCGAACATCCGCGTCGTCAGCGAGCCGAATGTCCCCATGTCCCAGGGGCATTTGTCGGTGTCGCCCATTACCATGTCGATCGACGCCAGATCGGCGCCCAGTTCCTCGGTTGCCATTTGCGCCAGGGAAGTCATGACGCCCTGGCCCATCTCGATCTTGCCCGAGAATACGGTGATGCGGCCGTCCGCGCCGATCGCGAGATAGGCATGGAAATCGCTGGGATAGGCCGGCCATGCCGCTTCCGCGGGGGACGTCGCAGCATCGAGCCCGAACAGCACGACGATGCCGCCTCCGAGTGCACCCAGAAAGTCGCGTCGGTTGATCTGCAAAGCGGCGGTCATTGCTCGCCCCCTGCCTTTTCGGCGACGGCTTCGATCGCCCTCACGATGCGCTGATGGGCGCCGCAGCGGCAGAGATTGCGGTCCATCTGGCTGACGATCTTGTCATGTGACGGCCGCGGATCGGCCTGGAGCAGCGCATAGGCGTCCAGCAGCATGCCGGAGGTGCAATAGCCGCATTGGAATGCATCGTGATCGAGGAAGGCCTGCTGCAGCGGATGCAGCTTTCCGTGCTTGGCAAGTCCCTCGATGGTCAGAACCTCGGCGCCGGCGACCTCCTTCAGCGGCGTGAGGCAGGACCTTCGCGCCTCGCCGTCGACCACCACGGTGCAGGCGCCGCAGATGCCTTCACCGCATCCATATTTTGTGCCGGTCAGCGCCAGGTCGGTGCGAAGAACCCACAACAGCATCCGATCGTCATCGGTATCGAGGCTGACCGGGCGGCCGTTGAGGGTGAATTGCGCGGTGCTCTTCATGGGGCGTCCGATTGCCCGGCGCGCGGCCAGGCCGACAAATGAGGCTTTCGGAAACCTAGAATCCGCGCCGAACAGCGCCTTGATCTCGCGCAATCCGGGACATCGCATGTTCGTGATGAGCCTCGCGCAGGGCCTGCGGCCGTAAGTTACCGATCCCTTCGGAGGAGCGTTCCGGATTCCGGAGAAATGGAAGTATTTTGGCAACCATCGCATTTACCACTGGCCGCGAAAGATCGGCAGGTGGCCGATTTGTTTCACGTTTTCGCACTATCATGGCCGCTCCCAATCGATCAGAAGGCGAAAGAGCGACCATGTCGGTAAGGTTAAGGATTATTTCAGCGATGCAGCAGATCGCCACGGAGCAGCAGGTGACCTTGCCGCCGCTCACCGACGATCTGTCGCTGCATGAAACCGGTTTCGATTCGCTCGGCTTTGCGATCCTGGTGGCGCGCCTAGAAGACGATCTTGGCATCGATCCATTCTCCATTTCGGAGGACGCCGCCTTTCCGCTCACGGTAGGTGACTTCGTCAGGGCCTATGAAAATGTCCCCGCGTGAAATCTTCACGCTCCGCGACTATCTCGGTCCGGAGCTGAAGGGCCGCACCATTTCGGATGGACGGCGGGTCGTGTCGCTGACTGATATCCTTGCGCAGACCTGCCTGGTCGGCCGCTTCGACGAACTCTCCAACCGCTCGGTGCTGCTCGCGGTCTCCGATCAACTGATATCGGCGCTAGCGATGATGGAAATCGACGGCGTGGCACGGCGGATGCTGCTGTGTCCGCCCGATCTCAACCCCGATCATGTCCAGGCCCTGATCGACGACGCCGAGATCGATGCCATCGTCACCGACCGGCCGCCGCGCTGGGCGGATTTCGGCGTGTATCAGGTGATGGCGGCCCGTGCGCCGGAGCGCAGGGGCGCAAAGATAAAGACCGAGCGCGCCACCGAATGGCTGATGCTGACCTCCGGCACCTCGGGCGTGCCGAAGATCGTTGGCCATACGCTGGAGGGACTGACCGGCGCGATCGTCGCCGACGGCCCCGCCCGCGGCACTCCGCCGGTCTGGGCGACCTTCTATGACATCAGGCGCTATGGCGGCCTTCAGATTTTCCTGCGTGCCATCCTCAGTGGCGGTTCGATGGTGCTGACCGAGCCGGGCGAAGTGCTCGCCGATCACGTCGCGCGCCTGAATGCGCGAGGCGTCACGCATATCTCCGGTACGCCGTCGCACTGGCGCAAGCTTCTGATGAGCGGGGCGGCCTCCGGCTTTTCTCCGCGCTATGTCCGCTTGTCCGGCGAGATCGCCGACCAGGCCGTGCTCGATGGTCTGCGCCGGGCCTTTCCCGGAGCCTCGATCGGTCATGCCTATGCGTCGACCGAGGCCGGCGTCGGCTTCGCCGTCAACGACGGCCTGGAGGGCTTTCCCGCCAGTCTGATCGGCCGGACCAGCGATGGCGTCGAAATGAAAGTTGTGGACGGATCGCTGCGGATCCGCTCGACGCGCACGGCACATGCCTATGTCGGCCGCGACGCGGCCGCGCTCACCGATGGCGACGGCTTCGTCGACACCGGCGACATGATCGAATTGCGCGGCGACCGCTACCACTTCGTCGGTCGGCGCGGCGGCATCATCAATATCGGCGGGCTGAAGGTCCACCCCGAGGAGATCGAGGCCGTGATCAACCGGCACGACGCGGTGCGGATGTCGCGCGCCAGATCGCGCAAGAGCCCAATCACCGGTTCGATCGTGGTTGCCGATGTCATCCTGGCCGATGGCTGCGACGCAAGCCGGGCCGACGAGATCCGGAAAAATATCCTGGCCGACTGCCGGGCAAAGCTGCCGTCTCACAAGGTGCCCGCCATGATCAAATTCGTCGGCGCGCTCGACATCACGACGGCCGGAAAGCTGGCGCGAACCGATGCATAATGTGGTGGTGACCGGCGGTAGCCGCGGTATCGGCCTTGCCATCGCGCGGCGGTTGGCCGCGGCTGGCTATAACGTGATCGCGGTGGCGCGGCGCGAAAGCGACGAGTTGCGGCAGGCCATCCGCGCCGTCGTCGAGCAGGGCAGGGGCGGCCTTCACTTCAGGGCGTTCGATCTCGCCGAGACCGACGCCATTCCGGTTTTTGTGAAGGGATTGCGCGACGAATTCGGCGCGATCTACGGCCTCGTCAACAATGCGGGCATCGGCACCGAAGGCCTGCTCGCCACCATGCATAACAGCGAGATCGAGGCACTGGTGCGTCTCAACGTCCTCTCTCCGGTGATCCTGACAAAATACGTCGTGCGTCACATGATGGCCGACGGCGCCGGCCGCATCGTCAACATGTCCTCGATCATCGCCTCCACCGGCTATAACGGCCTGTCGGTCTATGGCGCGACCAAGGCCGCCGCGACCGGTTTCACCCGTTCGCTTGCCCGCGAGGTGGGCAAGCTCGGCATCACCGTCAACGCGATTGCGCCCGGCTTCATCGATACCGAGCTGACGCAGACCCTCTCCGACGATCAGCGCAAGCGCATCTCCGGCCGCAGCGCCTTGCGCCGCCTGCCTGATGTCGACGATGTCGCCCGCATGGTCGAATATCTCCTCGGCGACGGCGGCCGCAACATCACCGGCAGCGTGCTGACGGTCGACGCCGGCAACACGGCCTGAGCTGACCGGCGTTACCGCGACGTCAAGACGCGATCTGCACTGCAGGCGATTATCTGCTAGGTTGTGGCGGAGCGGCAAATATCACAGGAGAATAGCGTGGGGAAACCGGTGGCTGGAATGGACGCGAGACACCTGCGCGCGGCGCTTGCGTTGATGTTCGGGATCGTTTTGGCGGTCGCGATGCCCGGTTTTCAATCCATCGCGTTCGCGCAGGCCAATCCGCCGAAGGAATTGGCCGCCATTCCCCCGAACAAGGATACCGACCTCAAATTCTATCGGGCCGACGGGAGCATCCAGAAGGGTGTCGAGGCACTCGATCACATGACATCCGACGCAGACCTGGTGCTCTGGGTCGCGGGCAACCAGTTTTTTGCGATGGACGAGGTTGTCGGAGCCTTCCAGAAAACCCATCCCGGCGTAACGGTCGGACTGATCACGCTTCCGCCGGGCCTGATTCTATCAGCGATCCAGAATGGCGGCTGGGTCTACAACGGCAAGGAGTATCGCTGCGCACCCGATGTCTATGCATCCGTCAATCTCGGACACCTGCGCCAGCTCAAGGCCGCCGGCCTGATGAGCCACTACGCCGTTTACATGCACAACGAGTTGCAGATCATGGTCGCCAAAGGCAATCCGAAAAAGATCGCCGGGATCGACGACCTCGTCCGGCCGGACGTCCGGACCTCGCTGCCGAACCCGGTCAATGAAGGCATCATGCAGTTCTATGCGCGCAAGGTGCTCGAGCGGCATGGCCTGTGGTCGCAGATCGCGAACGGCAAGGAGTGCGTATCGTGTCAGACGACGGAGCGTAACTGGTTCACCGCCGTCCATCACCGCGAAACGCCGGAACGCATCCGCGACGGCAAATCCGATGCCGGCATCGTCTGGAAGACGGAGGTGATGGAAGCCTTGCGTCACGGCGCCCAGGTTGAGGCGGTGGAACTTCCGGCCGCGGACAGCCTGCGCGACGAGGTCTCCTACGCCATCGGGGCGCTGGAGAATGGCCGGCACAAAGCGAATGCCGAATCCTATCTTGCTTTCCTTGCCACCGCTGGGGCGCAGGATGCGTACGAGAAATTCGGCTTCGTGAAAGCCCGACCGGATGAGCTCGCGCTCAGGCCGATCGATTGAGTTCGGCCAGCGGCTGGTGGCTGCCGGGCCTCGACGGCCTGACCTGCACTTCATTCCCGCTCGCATATCCCTGCAATTTGGTCGCCGCGCTTGATTTCCCTCAAGCGTGCCGAGGGGGTTTTCGGCGACAAGCCCGGATCAAGCATCAGCACGGAACAAGCGATGGCATTTGAGCGCGTCCTGCGGTGGGCACTCGTCGCGATCGCGGTGATCGGGTTGGCGGCCGGCATTGGCGCCCACGCCTCCGGCCGGTCCGACCTCGCCGACCTCTTCTGGTGGTTCGCGACCGCGCCTGTCGTGGCGGGACTGGCGGTCTCCATCGTCAGGGATTTGCGGGCCGGCCGGCTCGGCGTCGATGCGATCGCGCTGGTGTCGATGAGCGCGGCGCTCGCGCTCGGCCAGCCGCTCGCCGGCGCGGTGGTCGCGCTGATGTATTCCGGCGGCAATGTGCTCGAGGACATCGCGGTGGCCCGTGCCGAGCATGATCTCCGCTCGCTGGTGGATCGCGCGCCGCGCGAGGCGCACCGCCGCGTCGACGACCGCATCGAGGAGGTGCCGATTTCAGCCGTCGCCATCGGCGACCGGCTTCTGGTGCGGGCGGGCGAAATCATTCCGGTCGACGGCGTCCTCGGCTCGAACGCTGCCACGATCGACGAGTCGGCGCTGACCGGCGAGCCGATCCCGGTGATCAAGACGCGCGGCGCCGCCATTCTCTCGGGCTCCTTGAACGCAGGCGAGACCTTCGAAATGGCGGTGTCGGCGGCGGCGGGCGAAAGCACCTATGCGGGCATCGTGCGGCTGGTGACGGCCGCGCAGACGGCGAAGGCGCCGTTCGTGCGGCTCGCCGACCGCTATGCGCTGATCCTCCTGCCGGTGACGCTCGCGCTTGCCTTCATCGCCTGGCTGATCTCGGGCGATCTGATCCGTTCGCTTGCCGTGCTGGTCGCGGCGACGCCGTGTCCGCTGATCCTGGCGGCCCCCGTCGCCTTCATCGCCGGGGTCGCGCAGGCGGCGCGGCGCGGCATCCTGGTCAAGGGCGGCGGGCCGCTGGAGGCGCTGGCGCGCGCCCATACCGTAATGTTCGACAAGACCGGGACGTTGACGGTCGGTGGCGCGCGGCTGCTCTCGGTCGAGGTCGCGCCGGGAGAGTCTGCCGAGGAAGTGCTGATGCTGGGTGCGTCGCTGGAGCAGGCATCGCATCACGTTCTCGCCCGCGCCATCGTCGAGGCGGCGACCGCGCGCGGCCTCATCCTTCAGGTGCCCGAACAGGTCAGGGAATCCATGGGTTCGGGGCTGTACGGCACGATCGATGGACGCAAAGTGGCCGCCGGCTCGCGTGACTTGATCTATGCCGGCGGGCGCACCGGCGAATGGGCGTCGCGGGCGATTCGGCGGGCCTCGTGGCGTTCGGCGCTTGTCGTCTTTGTCGCGGTGGAAGGACGGCCGATCGGCGCGCTGCTGCTCGCCGACGAGCTTCGTTCCGATACGCCGCGGGCGATCCGGCTTTTGCGCGATGCGGGCATTGCCCGCATGGTCATGGTCACCGGCGACCGCGCCGCGGCTGCGCATGCGATCGGCGCCGCGCTCGATCTCGATTCGGTGCTGGCCGACCGCGTGCCTTCCGACAAAGTCGATGCCGTGCGCTCCGAGCAGCGGCTGCATCCGACCATCATGGTCGGCGACGGCATCAACGATGCGCCGGCGCTGGCTTGCGCCGATGTCGGGATCGCGCTCGGCGCGCGCGGCGCCAGCGCCTCGTCGGAAGCCGCCGACGTGGTGATCCTCGCCGATCGCCTCGATCGGGTCGGCGAGGCGATCCTGATCGCGCAGCGGGCGCGCCGGATCGCGGTCGAAAGCATTGTCGCGGGTATGGGACTTTCCATCCTGGCGATGCTGGCGGCAAGCCTCGGCTGGCTGATGCCGGTGCCGGCGGCGATCGTTCAGGAGGTGATCGACGTTGCGGTGATCCTCAATGCGCTGCGCGCCTTGACGCCCGGCTTTGGCCATGCCGGCAGACGCATGACAGCCGCGGACGGACGCGAACTGCATCGCGACCATCTGGCGCTGATCGGCGATCTGGACCGGCTGCGCGGAATCGTCGACGCACTCGACGACGCCACCGCCGAAACCGGCGCCGCGCTGATCGCGGAAGCCAACCGGCTGGTGCAGGAGCAGGTGGTGGTGCACGAGCGCGACGACGAAGGCAGCGTCTATCCGCGGCTCGCCCGGATCTTGCGGGAGAGCCACAGCCTCTCCGCCATGAGCCGGGCGCATCGCGAGATACTGCATCTCGCCCGGCTGCTCGCCCGCGTGGTCGAGGATCTGCCGACCGAAAAGGTCGACCGCTATCTGCTACGCGACGCCCAGCGGATCATCGAGGCGATCGAGACCCTGGTGCGCATGCATACCGCGCAGGAAGAGGACATCTATGAAGCCGTGGCGGAGCGCACGGCGGCGTGAAAAAGCCGGCGGGATTCAGACCGCGACCGAATGCCGGGCGGCCGAATTGCGCAGATAAGTGTCGAATACGGATGCGACGACACGCGCCAGCGGAAGACCTTCCGTGGCAAGCGTCAGCTTTCCGCCTTCATAGGCCAGAAGCCCGTCGTCCTGCATCTGCAGCAATTCGGGCATCTCCTCGGCATACCAGCCTTCTGCAAAGCCCAGCGTGCGTCCGGCCGCGGCAAGGTCGACCTTTCCGTCGCACATGATTCGCTCGATCACACCTGCGCGAAGCTGGTCCTGTGCGGTCAGCGCGTGGCCGCGAGCGATCGGTAATTTTCCCGCCGCCACGGCGCGCGACCATGCGCCGGTCTCGCTGGCGTTCTGGACGTAGCCTTGCGGGGTGCGGCCGATCGAGGTCGCCCCGATCCCGATCAGCGTGCGGGCGGCGTCGCTGGTATAGCCCTGGAAATTGCGATGCAGGCGTCCCTCGGCGGCGGCAACGGCGAGGCTGTCTCCAGGCAGCGCGAAATGATCGATGCCGATCTGGATATAGCCGTTCTTGAGCAGCGTCGCGGCTGCCGCTCTCGCCTGCTCGGCGCGCTCGGGCGCGGTGGGGAGGCTCTCGTCGGCGATCATGCGCTGATTCTTGGCGACCCACGGCACGTGGGCGTAGCCGAACAGCGCGATGCGGTCGGGCTTCATCGCGACGCATTGCTCGACCGTCCGGCACAGCGCCGCCGCGGTTTGATGCGGCAACCCGTAGATGAGGTCGAAATTGATGTTCGGCACGCCGGCGGCACGAAGCCCCGAGATCGCGCGCTCGACCATTTCGGGCGGCTGGATCCGGTTGATGGCGGCCTGGACTTTCGGGTCGAATTCCTGCACGCCGAAACTGGCGCGGTTGAAGCCGAGCGCCCCGATCTGCCCGATCATCTCATCGGCGAGCGTACGCGGATCGCTCTCGATCGCGATCTCGGCATCGGGTTTGAGCTGGAAGCGTTGGCCCAGGCGCGCCATCACGGCGGCAAGGTCCCCGGGCTCGAGCACCGTTGGCGTCCCGCCGCCGAAATGCAGGTGCGAAACCGGCATCCGAGCCGGCAGCGCGGCGGCGACCATGTCGATTTCCAGAAGCAAGTGCTGAACATAGGTGGCGACGGGCGAATAGCGCGCCGCCAGCTTCATGTTGCAGCCGCAATACCAGCACTGCTGTTTGCAAAACGGCACGTGCAGATAGAGCGAGACCGGCTCGTCGGGGTCGAGCCGGCCGAGCCATTCGCGATACTGGCTTGCCGCAAAATGCGTCGAGAAATGCGGCGCGGTGGGATAGCTGGTGTATCTGGGAACGTTGACCTTGGCGTACTTTTCGAAGGCGGAAGGCATCGCAATTTCTTTCAAATCGGCTGCCAGCCGCGCTCGAATTCCCGGCCCGTCGGTTGTTGACGTCAGTTACACGTTTCAGTTGTTCTTGGCGCCCTCGCGAATCCATGCCCGGATGGCATCGCGATCGCAGGTCGACAGCTTCTTCTTGCCCAGCGGCATGTGGGTTTCCGGAGCCCCGCGCCAGTCCAAAAGCCACATCAGATTGCTGCTTTCGGGATCGCCCGGGATCACCATCTTGCCGGACTTGGTACCCTTCATGACGCCTTCATAGGAACTCAGATCGAGGCCGCTCTTTTCGTTGCCCTGGCCGCCGGGCTGGTGGCAGCTGAAACAGTGCCCGACGAAGATCGGCATCACGTCGTCGGCAAAACTGGTCTTGGCCGGCGCGGCGCACAGCTGATCCGAGGAGTTTATGATTTCTTCGCCGATGGTGCCTCCGATCGCCAGAAAGATCGCCCCGCCCAGAATTAACAGTCGCCGCCGCATGTGAATGTCCTTCTTTTCCCTTGGTATTCCGCCCAGCCTGGACGATCTTACGAGCAAAATCACGATAGCCGTACAGATGCGTCCGACATTGACGCAAGTCAAATAATAACTCCCGGCCGGACCGCTCGGGAAGCCGTTCAGCCTCGTATCAGATCTGCGGCGGGTGGCCCCGACGACACCAAATCGGCCGGTAAGGATTCGGGATGTAACAACCGTACAAAGAGCCAGGCGCCGAGCCAGTTTTCTGGCGCGACGAGGCTCCGTGTTGAACGAAGGGCCGTCTCTTCGATTCGTCCCGGCCGCATGAAATTTTTACTGATGTTCTTGACGTAGCTCAATGAAGATCAGGAATGAAATTCATAAAAAGAATTCTATAATGGAAATGGATCCCGTCGATGGTTGCCTTCCGAGATGGCGTCACTTGGAAATTGTTCGAGGCTAATCGCTTGACCGAGCCACTAATCTGGTACGTTTCCTACCGCTCGAACATCGCGCCGAAGCGCGACGATGGCGAGCGCAGGCTCGCTCGCGCGACCCGCAAATTCAGGGATGAAGCCGAAGCACGCCAATTTGCCGAGGAGATCATCGAAAAGGGCTGGAGCGCGATAGCCGGGACCCTGAATCCCCATAAGCCGAAGAAAACGATCGCTTCCACGCAGATTCTCGATTGGATCGCCGGCAAGTACTGAAGACTTGCGGCGCCGTTCATATGCCCGATTGCGTGCATTGCGCGCGCCCGGACGAGATTCCCGACCGACCAGACGGAGCTTCCGTCCCATTAGATCGACCCCCGCCGGGGGTAGGGCGGTGGAGCGTGCTCGAACCGTAGCCGACCGCCAGGCGTAGAGCCCGTCCTGGGCAACAAGGACTGCGTGGAGGGCTTGTTCGACGACTTGACCGGAGTGCGGTCGCGGGACAGCCGATCGCCAACGCGCGCATCGGCTACTCCAGCGGCGTCCGGCCCGGCGTGCCGCTTTCCCCATTCAGGAAGGATGTCGCTTTTTCCAGCAGCAACAGCGGCGCAACGTGCTTGAGGCGAGTTATCGCGCGCTCATCTGACTGTCACCGTACCGCGCTAAGGGAATTCGCTATCCATCGTTCAATAAGTCTTGAATAGCTGCGTCATTCGAGCGACGATGTTGATCGAGATCAAATCTTTTGCGCCACAAATCGCCTACTTGTTTTTGTGTTCGGTCCATCAACGGAGATGCAAGATGAATGTTAAAGTCCTGGGAGCTGTTGTCGCAGTGCTGGCGATTGGCGGTGCACTGACGATCGCCGCTTCCAAACCTGCGGCCGCATTGCCGGCCTACGCCGCGTCGACAGGGAAAGCCTGCGGTGCGTGCCACGTGAATCCGGCTGGCGGCGGTCCCCGCAATGCGTTCGGTGACGCATTCGCCGCGAACGGCCATAAGCTGCCGGCGAAGAAGTAAAACAGTCTCAATCGTCGACTACAAGGTTCCGTGCGCCCTTCGGCTTCGCTGAGGGCGCAACGGTGCCGTTTCAGATTCATGAGCGCGCAGTCTCGCGCGGGCCACAAGAGGCGCAAAGCTGCGCAAGTGGCAATCGGATGACCAGCCAAGGCGGGATGGATGAAGCTGTTGGCCGACGCGATGACCTCCAGATTGTGGCTCGCTAGCTCTCGGATCTTGCTCCGGGCGACGAGCCTCCGCTCCTTGCTTGCGATGAGGTCAGCCCTGATCGCAGCGGTTGCCGCCGGACTGTTATTCTGCGGAGCGTATCTCGGCGGCGCATCGGCTCAACCGCACACCGCCGTCGACAACGGCGCAGACCTGCAGACGCTGTACGCCACCCCCGAGGATATCGCGCAAGGCAAGCTGCTTGCGGAGCAGACCTGCGCGGGCTGCCATGGCGCAAACGGCATCAGCCAAACAGCAGCGGTTCCGCACCTCGCAGGCCAGCGCTCCGCCTATCTGTTCAATGAGCTAAAAGGCATTCAGGCAGGCGCGCGCGGCGAAACGCCGATGAACAACCAGGTCAAGTTCCTGAGCGACGATGCGCTGCTCAAGGTATCGGCTTATTTTGCCAGTCTCGATCCGCCGCCAGGCGCCGCGGTCAATCCCGTAAATTTGGCGGTCGATCCGGTTCAGGCCGGCAAGACCGCGGCGGCTGCCTGCGCGGGTTGCCATGGCGAGTCCGGCGTCAGCACCACGCCGGGTATGCCAAGCCTTGCCGGATTGGATCCGAAATACACCGTGGCGGCGATGAAGGCGTACAAGAGCGGCCAACGCGAGAGCGAATTGATGAAGTCGATGCTCGCCAGCGTCACCGATTCGGCCATCGACAATATCGCGCTGTATTATGCGCTGCAAAAGCCGGCGAAAAGCCAGGCCCAGACCGCCGGCGACAGGGTGGCGGGCGCGACGGCCGCCGCAGGCTGTGCGGGATGCCATGGATCCGACGGCGTGAGCGCAAACCCCGCCTTCCCAAGCCTTGCCGGCCAGGATGCAGGCTATCTTGCGGGCGCGCTGGCAGCCTACAAGCAGGGAACGCGCAAGGACGAGACGATGAAGGGGCTGGCGACGGGCCTTGACGATGCCGCCATCAAGAACCTCGCAGCCTTCTTTACCGGTCAAGAGCCGAAACAGCCCGATATACAGAAGCCTTTGTCCGCGGATGAGTGGTCGCAGAAATGCGATCGCTGCCACGGTATCAACGGTAACAGCAGCGATCCGCGTCTGCCCGCTCTGGCTGCGCAGCGCGCGGACTATCTCGAAAAAGTGCTGAATGATTACCGCGCGGGCGTGCACAAGAACTCGAGCATGGCAGCGATGACCCATGACCTGACGGACCAGGACATTTCCGGCCTCGCCGCCCATTATGCGCACAAGACGGCCCGTTCGGTCGTGTTTGTGACGTTGCCGCCCAAGTGAACAAGAAGCCCCTGGCCGGTCGGTCGGGCAAGCGAACGACAGGGACTGTTGGCGTGATGCACGTCGCCCCACCATTCGGGGCTTGAAAGATCTGAGGGAACAAGACCATGGCTGAGCAGCCACCGCTCCACCGGCTTTATCATCACTATTCGGAGTTGCCCTACAGCGTGCGCGTCCTGTACACGGCGGCGCTTCTGGTTCTCGGCCTGGGCTACATGTTTGCCCTGATCTACGTCTTTCATACCTATGCCGGCCGCGGCACCGGCAACAAGATGATGCTCTCCTACGAGGATCTCGTCGTCGCCTACAGCGGCAGTGGCCACGGTTCGCGTCTGGAGTCGGCATTGCAAGGGCCAATGTCGAACATGCTGCCAGCCGATGACGGCAAGGCCATCATCGCCTGGGTGAAGGAGGGGGCCGATCGGGCGGCCTACGACAAGAGCATCAAGCCGATCCTGGACAAGCGCTGCATGGGTTGCCACGACGGCAGTAACCCGCATCTTCCCAATCTGAGCAGCTATGACAACCTGAAAAAGGTGACAGAGCAGGACACCGGGACGGATGTGTTCACCTTGGTGCGCGTCTCGCATATCCATCTGTTCGGGCTGACCTTCATCTTCTTCATCGTGGGCATGATGTTCAGCCACGCCTACGTTCGGCCGGTATGGCTGAAATGTGCGATCATCGGGCTGCCTTATGTGGCGATCGTGATGGACGTCAGCTCATGGTACTTCACCAAGCTGTTTCATCCCTTCGCCTGGATGGTCTTGTTGGCTGGCATGCTGATGGGAGCTTGTTTCGCCTTCATGTGGGTTGTCACGATGTACCAGCTGTGGTTCGCGCCACCGCCCGCGATGGTCGCCGCGCGAGCAGGCGGCGACGCCGGGTTCGTCGGCTAGAGAGATTCCCCTGAGGCTTGCGTGGCGCTGTGCGCAGCATCGTGCGACATGGTCCGCGCAGTCGGTATGTTGCCAGAACGCTGTAACCGGCTGGGAACGAGGTCTTGCAACGGCGAATCGCAACTCATTTGGCTGTGCTTACGAGCCCTGCAGCGACGCCTTATTGCATCAATGACACAGTGCAAAATTTTGCGCCGAGATTTGACTTGCGTCAAACCGTCGCGTCAAGATAGCGGCGTAGATAACGACGACGAGAACAGTCCCGCCCTTAAGAGATGTGAATTGACGCAAATGTTCCGACCACTAAGCACGATGCAGTGCTTAGGCTGAGCAATTTGGCGCAGTCCGATTCCTCGTTCAGGGGTGACGGTTACGGAAGTGCATCTCCAGGCTGAGATGCTTTGCGTGACGTTTGTGGCCGCGCTTCTTGTCCAGAGAACACTTGGGCTTTGGGGGCTCCACATGGCTGAATCCGACGGTGCGGGCACGAAGTCCCGATTGCAACGAGTCTGGGCCTTTTTCAGGCGGCCTTCCTCGATGGCCTGGAGCTCCCTGGTCATCGCGGGCGGCGTTGCGGGAATCATATTTTGGGGCGGTTTCAACTGGGCGCTGGAGCTGACCAACACGGAATCGTTCTGCATCTCCTGCCATGAGATGCGCGATAACGTTTATCAGGAGCTGAAGGGCACGATTCACTGGGCCAACCGGTCCGGGGTTCGGGCGACTTGCCCGGACTGCCATGTGCCGCACCCGTGGATCTACAAGATCAAACGCAAGATCGAGGCTTCAAACGAGGTGCTTCACAAGATCCTCGGGACTATCGACACGCGCGAGAAATTCGAGGCTCATCGGCTCGAGCTCGCCCAGCATGTCTGGGACACCATGAAGTCCACCGATTCGCGCGAATGCCGGAATTGCCACGCGGTCGAATCGATGGATCCGAAGAAGCAATCGGAGGCGGCTCATATCATGCCCGAAGCGATCAAGGCGGGAGCAACCTGCATCGATTGCCACAAGGGCATCGCGCATCACCTTCCCAAAGAGCCGGATGAATCCCAAGAACCGGAAAAAAAGTAAGCCGCATTCGGACGTTCGTGTCGAAATGTTTCGAACTGTGACTTTTTAGCAATATCTGAGGGTGGCATCGAAGGCTCACACATTAGTGAACGATAAAGCTACCGAGAGTTGAACGCGGGGGCGTTTTTGATGAGCAGGTTGGGCGGTTCCGGAAACTACTTCGACAGGGGAGCGCAATATGCGAGGGCATGTTACGCGCAACCTCTAACCAAGCTCCTCTCGCTTCTGAAGTCGGCATTGGTGGGCGGCGCGGTGCTCGGGCTCATTCAGCCCGCCTTCGCGATCGGGGTGATAACCTCCGACCAACCCATCTTCCCGACCTCGGGCCAGGGCGTTTATGCCGCGTTGCTCGATCTCGACGGAGCCAAGCCCGCGACGGCGCCGCGCGGCGATGACGCGTTCTCCGCGCTCGCCGGCTTCGCCCAAACGGTCGCGACCGAATCGAAGGTGCCCGGACGGACGACTTCCGGGCAGAAGGCTACGGCGTCCTCGCAGGACGAGGCGGTCTTTGCCGAGCTCGCCGAATTCGCCCAGCGCGTCGGCGCCAAGCGGTCGGTCTCGCAAGCGCCCCGCCTGAAGCTCGCCGACGCGGACAACGCCATCGATGCGCTGCAGGAATTCCTCCGCGGCAACGGAACGCCGGCGCCTGTCGCGCCGCCGGCGCCGGTAGCTGCGCCCGCCAAGTCGGCCGCCCCGCCGGTCGATGCGCATTTCGTCGGCGAGAAGGTTTGTGCGACCTGCCACGCCGGTCATCAGGAATCGTTCTCGAAGACGCTGATGGGACGCATCGGCAAGACCCAGCCCGGCAAGTTCGCGTGCGAAAACTGCCACGGACCCGGTTCGCAGCACGTGAAGCTGGGCGGCGGCCGCGGTGTCGGCGGCATCATCTCGTTCCGCGCCGACGACCTGTCGCGCAGCGTCCAGGACAACAACGCGATCTGTCTCGCCTGCCACGAAAAGGGCGATCGCACCTACTGGTCAGGCAGCATCCACGAAGTCCGCAACGTGGCCTGCACCAATTGCCACACGATCATGCGCAGCGTGTCGCAGAAATTCCAGCTCAAGACCGTGTACGAGCCCGAGACCTGCTTCCAGTGCCACAAGGACAAGCGGGCACAGATGGCGCGCTCGTCACACATGCCGCTGCGCGAAGGCAAGATGGTCTGCTCCGACTGCCACAATCCGCACGGCACGGCCAATGAAAGCCTGCTGAAGACGGCGACCATCAACGACACTTGCTACAAGTGTCATGCCGAGAAGCGCGGACCGTTCCTGTTCGAACACACGCCGGTTCGCGAGAATTGCCTCAACTGTCATGAAGCTCACGGCTCGATCAACGAGTTCATGCTGAAGGTTTCGCGGCCCCGGCTGTGCGCCGAGTGTCACGGATTTGGTCACGCGCTGACCAGCGGTCCGAACTCCTACCAGATCATGGGACGCGCCTGCATGAACTGTCACACCCAGATTCACGGAACCAACAGTCCGTCGGGAGCGCTCCTCCACCGTTAATACCGACTGTTCTGACGAATGAATTAGACGACCACTAACTGCCCTGGGGGGCTAAAATGAAATCGCGATCTGGCGTACTTCTCTCATGTGCAACCGGGGCCCTCCTGCTCGGCATGGCGCCAGTCATGCCCGGCGCGCTGGCTGCCGACGCGGACATGCCGGTCAAGGCTCCGGCCGTTGCCGTCGTCGATACCCCCTGGTGGACGCATGGTTTCGTGGAAGTCGGCGGGCGCGGTTTCCTCAATAATCCCACCTATGGCGGGCACATTTTTCAGGGCCAGGGCAGTCTTGCGAAGTATTACGAATACAGCACCGTGCAGCCGGGGCCGTTCGGCGATTTCAACTTCGCCGCCGGCAGCAAGGATGGCCTGTACGAAATCGACGCTTGGGGCAAGAACGTCGGCTACAGCGACCAGCGGTATGACGCCTACCTGTCAAAGGCCGGCGAGCAGTACTTCAACTTCATGTGGGACCAGACGCCCCACGTCTACAGCACCAGCGGCAGTACGCTATTCAACACCAACGGAAACGCGCTGACGCTGATTAATCCGTTCATTGGATCCCTGATTTCTGGTTCGGGTGGCCCGGGTAATGCGGGTGTGTTTCCCACGATCGCCAATAATCCTTCAGCTCTCAACCTCGCCAAAACCAACGCGATCAGCAGCATCATCAACTCGAATGTTGTCCCGACCGATGTAGGCATTCGCCGCGATACCGCATCCGTGGACTATCGTTACACGCCGACCGACAACTGGGACATCCGGGCCAACTACTCCAACATGCGCAGGACCGGAAGTCAGGTCGACGGCGTGCTTTTCACATCCACAAATGCCGGCTCTCGCGTCGATGTCGCCAAGCCAGTCGCCGATACGACGCAGAATTTCGGGGTGAACGGCGAATACTCGGGCACGTCCGCCTGGGGTCAGAAGTTCAACGCGATGGTCGGCTATAATGGGTCGCTCTATCAGGACGATTTCAACAACTATACCGTGCAAAATCCATTTTGTGTCGGACTGACATGTGCCAACGGCGGAAACAACTCAACCACTCCCCTTGCGATGATGTCGACGCCGCCCAACAATCAGATGAACGGGGTTACCGGCACGCTCGGCGCGGATTTGCCGTTCAAGAGCCGGTATATGGGAACGGTTTCTTACAGCGGGATGCGGCAGAACGATGCGTTTCTGCCATTTGCCAGTAACGGCATCCCGGGCTTGACCCTGAACGGCCTCCCGGCGGCTTCGCTGGCGACCATTCCGGCGTTGATCCGGACCCAGGGCGGGACCGGGGTAACAAGCCTGGACGGGTCCATCAATACGCTGTTGGTCAACAACGTCGTCACCACCCAGATCACCTCCGATCTGAAGACGAAGCTCAGCTACCGCTATTACGATTACGACAACCAGACACCTGAGCTGAATGTTGCCAACTGGATTATGGCCGATGCCCTGGCGGCAAACCCGGCTCATGCCACCTATGCACCGGTGAACACCCTGTCTCTCGCCTATATCAAGCAGAATGCCGGCGCCGAGGCGACCTGGAGGCCGGTCAATTCGGTGAATATCGGCGGCGCCTATGGTTATGAGCACTATGATTTTACGCGCGCCGACGCCAGTTCCACGGCGGAAAACTCCGGCAAGGTCTATGCCGACTGGAAGCCCACCGGATGGATTACGACTCGCGCAAGTGCCCTGTTCGCGGCGCGGCGCGCAGGAAACTATAATTACCTCGGCAATGTCGGAATGTTCCAGTGGCCGAACCTGACCGGGGTTGGATCTGGGACGTGGCCCAACGGCACCACCAATTATTCGCCATATTACCGGCAACTCTACCTCGATGACCGCGACCGCGCCCAGGCAAAGTTCGCCGTCGACGTCAAGGTGCTGAACAATCTGACGGTCACGCCGACCTTCAATGTGAAGAACGATACGTACATCTTCGGACAAAACCAGGAAGGTCTGACCAGCGACCGCTCTTACGCTGCGGGTATTGAGGCGGCCTATGCCGCCACCCCCGACGCCACGTTCCTGTTTTCGTACATGAACGAGCGGCGCAGCCAGAACATCCTCTCGGCAAGCAACACGCTCGTTTGCCCGTACTCGTCGACGGCAGCCGCCTGTGCGACTTCGTATACCGCTACGCAACTCTCGTCGGCGAATGTTCAGGATCGCGTGAACACCTTCATCTTTGGCGTGAATTATGCGGTCATCCCGCAAAAGTTCGATGTGCACCTGGGCTACACCTTGTCGATGGGGAACAATAGCCAGCCGCTCCTTTTCGCCAACGGAACCGGACCGACATCAGGCGGCTTCCCGGCATTCGTAGGCGGGGTCGCCAATCCTGGCCAGTTCGCGGACGTAAACACCACCTTCCAGCGGGTGGATGCGACGGCGAAATACGTGGTGGACCAGGATTTCGTCACCAGCCTTGGCTTGAAGGGTGAGGTCGCACTCAAGCTCCGCTACGCCTGGGAGCGCAACAGCGTGACCAACTGGAATAACGACACGATGCAGCCTTACATGTACACCGCCATGATGAACCAGCCTCAGGCCGCCTATGTTCAATGGATGGCGGGCAACAATCCCAACTACAACGTCCACCTGCTCGGCGGTTCCGTCACGTTTGCCTGGTAATCCCTGCATCTGGCGAAATGGTATAAAGTCTTCCAGACGGCGCGCCGTTCGATCGGCGCGCCGTCGCCGTTTTGACCAACGTCTGATATATGTCAAAGTCAGGTTCTACCCGCTTGGTATCAGGTCGTCGCGTTGGTAAACAAGGCTGCATGCGCAGCACTCGGTAAAGTGATTAGATGATCCTCTGGCTGATCCTTGCAGAGATGACGCTCGCCGCGGTGGCCGCCGTCTGGTGGCCGCTCGCACGCCGTCAGAAGTCCGTCCGTTCGGGAAGCGATGTCGCTGTCTATCGCGACCAGCTCGACGAGATCGATCGCGACGAGGCCGCCAGCCTGATCGGCAGCGTGGAGGCCGAGGCTGCGCGGGTCGAGGTATCGCGCCGCCTGATCGCGGCCGCGGAGGCCGCCAAGGTCGTGAGCGCCGTCGCTGCGCCTGCTCCGGCCCGCAGCTACCGCTGGGCGACGCTCGCCGCCGCGATCATCGTGCTGCCGCTCGGCGCAGGCCTTGTCTATCTTTCGCTGGGGTCGCCGAACCTGGTCCCCGTCTCGATGAATGCGGAGGCCAGCGGAAAGCAGCTTCCCGAAGGGATCGAGCAGACCGTCGCCGAGGTCGAGAAATATCTTGAAGCCAATCCCAAGAACGGGCGCGGCTGGGAATTGCTGGCGCCGGTCTATCTTCGTCTCGGACGTTTCGATGACGCCGTCAGGGCGCGCCGCAACGCGCTGGAGATCTTCGGCCCTGACCCCGCGCGGCTCGGGGATCTCGGTGAAGCCATCGTCGTGGCTTCCAACGGCGTGGTAACCCCGGAGGCCAAGAGCCTGTTCGAACGCGCCAACGCCGCCGATCCCGAAGATGTGATGGCGCAATATTACCTCGGTCTCAACGCCAAGCAGGAAGGCCGCCGCGACGAGGCGGTGAAGCGATGGACCGCCCTGGTCTCGAGCGCCCGTGAAGGCGCTGAATGGCTGCCGATGGTCAAGAGCGCGTTGGCGCGGGTCGACGAGAAGGCGCCGACATTCGTTGCAGCGGCTCCGTCGGCCGCGGCGGTCGCGCCACCCGAACATAATGGCGACGCGATCGAGGCGATGGTTGCGCGGCTGGCCGAACGTCTGAAGAAGGATGGGTCCGATGTCCCGGGCTGGATCCAGCTCGTGCGTTCCTATCGGGTGCTGGGAAGGACCGCACAGGCCAACACTGCCGTCGCCGACGCGCATGCCGCGCTGGCCAGCGATCAGGAAGCCCTGCAGCGGCTGGACCAGGGCCTTCAGGGGCTCGAAACCGAGGCCGCCGCTTCCGGAGGCTCCGGTCCCGGCGCAGCCGGCGCGGCGCCATCGGCCATCGCCGTCGCGCCACCGGGTCCGGACGCGAGCCAGGTCGCCGCCGCCGCGCAGATGGCGCCGGGCGAGCGCAACAATATGATCGAAAGCATGGTCGCGCGCCTTGCGCAGCGCATGGCCGAGAACGGCTCCGACGTCGATGGCTGGCTTCGCCTGATCAAGGCCTATACGGTGCTCGGCGAGCGCGACAAGGCGCTGACGGCAGCGGCCAGTGCCCGCAATGCGCTTGCCGGCAACAGCGACAATCTGCGCCGCATCGGCGAATTGGCGAAAGAACTTGGACTGGAAGGTTAATGACTCGTAAACAGCGGCGGCTCATCCTGATCGGCTCAAGCCTCGGCGTGCTCGCCATCGCGGTTGGGCTGGTGCTGAACTCGCTGCGCGACTCGATCGTGTTCTTCAATTCGCCGACCGACATCGCCGACAACAAGGCACCTCCCGGCAAGCGCGTTCGTCTCGGCGGCATGGTAAAGATGGGCAGCGTGGAGCGCGGCGACAATTTGCAGATCCGCTTTGAGGTGACCGACGGCAACAAGGATATCCCGGTCAGCTACCACGGCATCGTGCCGGACCTGTTCCGCGAAGGGCAGGGCGTCGTCGCCGAGGGCCATATCGAGCCGGGCGGCACGTTTGCGGCCGATACCGTGCTCGCCAAGCACGACGAGAATTACATGCCGCGCGAGGTTGTCGATACCCTGAAGAAACAGGGCCACTGGCAAGAGACCGCGGCGCCAGTCAAGCAAAGCGCGAGATGAACCGGGAGTCATCGTCATGATCGCAGAACTCGGTCACTACGCGCTTGTACTGGCGCTTGCCCTGGCGCTGATCCAGTCGTGGTCGCCCGTGGTCGGGGCGCGCAAGGGCGATGTTGCGCTGATGAAGCTCGCCGACTCGACCGCGCTGGCGCAATTCGGCTTCGTGGCCATCGCCTTTGGCGCGCTGACCTATTGCTACGTGACGTCGGATTTTTCGGTCGCGAACGTCTTCGAGAATTCACATTCGCAGATGCCGCTGATCTACAAGTTCACCAGCGTCTGGGGCAATCATGAAGGTTCGATGCTGCTGTGGGTGTCGATCCTGGCGTTGTTCGGCGCCCTGGTCGCGTGGTTCGGAACCAATCTGCCGGCCACGCTCAAGGCCAACGTGCTTGCGGTGCAGTCCTGGATCGCGTCCGCCTTTTATCTGTTCATCCTGTTCACCTCGAATCCGTTCCGGCGTCTGGCCGAGGTGCCGGTCGAGGGCCGCGATCTCAACCCCATTCTGCAGGATTTCGGTCTCGCGGTGCATCCGCCGATGCTCTATCTCGGCTATGTCGGGTTTTCCATTGCGTTCTCCTTCGCGGTCGCGGCCCTGATCGAGGGCCGTATCGACGCGGCGTGGGCGCGCTGGGTGCGGCCGTGGACGCTGCTCGCCTGGATGTGCCTGACGCTCGGCATCGCGATGGGGTCCTATTGGGCCTATTACGAGCTCGGCTGGGGCGGCTGGTGGTTCTGGGATCCGGTGGAGAACGCCTCGCTGATGCCCTGGATCGCCGGCACCGCGCTGCTGCATTCTGCGGTGGTGATGGAAAAGCGGAATTCGCTCAAGGTGTGGACCATTCTGCTGGCGATCCTCACCTTCTCGCTGTCGCTGATAGGCACGTTCCTGGTGCGCTCGGGCGTGTTGACGTCGGTTCATACGTTTTCAAACGATCCGTCGCGCGGCCTGTTCATCCTGGTGATCCTGATGGTGTTCATCGGCGGCAGCCTCGCGCTGTTCGCCTGGCGCGCGCCGCTGCTCAAGCAGGGCGGTCTGTTCGCCCCGATCTCGCGGGAAAGCGCGCTGGTGTTCAACAATCTGTTTCTGGCGACCGCTTGCGCGACCGTCTTCGTCGGCACGCTTTATCCGCTGGTGCTCGAGGCGCTTACCGGGGACAAGATCTCGGTCGGCGCGCCGTTCTTCAATCTCACCTTCGGGCCGCTGTTCATCCCGCTGTTGATTGCGGTGCCGTTCGGGCCTCTGCTGGCTTGGAAACGCGGCGATCTCTACGGAGTCGCCCAGCGCCTGCTTGCGGCGTGCGCGGTGGCGATGGTCGGGCTCGCCGCGACCTTCGCGTTGGCGGGCACCAAGGCCGTGCTTGCGCCGTTCGGCATCGGCCTTGGCGTGTTCGTCATGGCCGGCGCCCTGACCGACATTGCCGAACGCGTCGATCTGCGCAGCCTGTCGTTCGAAAAGATCGGGCGGCGCGCGGCCGGACTTCCCCGCTCGGCCTGGGGAACGACGGTAGCGCATTTTGCCCTCGGCATGATGCTGATCGGAATCGTCTGCGCGAGTACCTGGGGCAGTGAGCGTATCGTCGCGCTGAGGCCGGCGCAGGCCGTTGCCATCAGCGGCTACGATCTGACTTTCGATGGCATGGTAAGCCGCAACGGCTCGAATTACCGCGAGACCGCCGCGCACTTCACCGTGCGCAAGGGCGGCACGGTGATCGGCGTCATGGAGCCGTCAAAACGGGTGTTTCCGTCACGCGAAGGCATGTCGACCAGCGAGGCCGCGCTGCTGACCCGCGGCGTTAGCCAGCTTTATCTCTCGCTCGGCGACAGCAATGCCGACGGCTCGATCGCAGTGCGGCTGTATCACAAGCCGTTTGTGCTATTGATCTGGCTTGGGGCATTGGTGATGGCGTTCGGCGGCGCGCTGTCGCTGTCCGACCGCAGGTTGCGGATCGGCGCGCCGAAACCGGCGGCGCGGGCCGTGGCGCAACCAGCGGAATGAGTTTTTCACCCCGGGCCGCGCGGTGGTCGCGCCGCGACCGACCGGGACAGGGCTTTGGGCCTTCGGTTCAAGGACGTCGAATGGTCTGGAATGTTCGGTTTATCCTGGTGGTGCTGGCGCTTCTCGGCGCGACCCCGCTCCATGCCGTCCAGGTCGACGAGGTCCTGCCCGATCCACGGCTGGAGGTGCGCGCCCGTGCGATCTCGCAGGACCTCCGCTGCATGGTCTGCCAGAACCAGTCGATCGACGATTCCGAAGCGCCGCTGGCGCGCGACCTGCGGCTTTTGGTGCGCGAGCGGCTCAAGGCCGGCGACAGCGACACCCAGGTGGTCGACTACATGGTGGCGCGCTATGGCGAGTTCGTGCTGCTGAAGCCCCGAATGAGCTGGCACACGGCCATCCTGTGGGGCGCGCCGTCGACGATATTGATCATCGGCCTGTTTGCGATCGGTTTCTCGGTCCTTCGGAGATCCGCCGGACCCGCCCTTCCCGAAGCTGCCGCCCTCACGGAAGGGGAGCGGCTGAAGTTGAACGCGATTGCGCGGTCGCAAGCGGATGGCGCCTAGGCGGACCTGATTTCCTGATCTGGATCAAGGTAATGACCCCGGATCTCGTCTCTAATGTTCGAACCGCGCGACCGGCAGGCTTGTTAAAGTAAGGGACACCGAGGGGGCACCATGGACTACAACGTCTTTTTCGATCGGGCTTTGGATCAACTTCGCGACGAGCGCCGCTATCGGGTTTTCGCCGATCTCGAACGCCTGGCGGGCCGGTTCCCGCACGCGATCTGGCATTCGCCGGAGGGGCCGCGCGAAGTGGTGATCTGGTGTTCGAACGATTACCTCGGCATGGCCCAGCATCCGAAGGTGGTGGGCGCGATGGTCGAAACCGCCGCGCGGATGGGTACCGGAGCCGGGGGGACGCGCAATATCGCCGGCACCAACCATCCCCTGATCGAACTCGAGCGCGAACTTGCAGATCTGCACGGCAAGGAAGCGGCGCTGGTTTTTACGTCGGGTTATGTCTCGAACGAGACCGGCATCTCCACGATCGCGAAACTGCTGCCCAATTGCCTGCTGCTCTCCGACGCGCTCAACCACAATTCCATGATCGAGGGCGTGCGCAAATCCGGCACCGAAAAGCAGGTGTGGCGCCACAACGAAGTCGAGCATCTCGAGCAGCTGCTGCGCGCCGCCGACCCTGACCGGCCGAAACTGATCCTTTGCGAAAGCCTGTATTCAATGGACGGCGACATCGCGCCGCTGCACAAAATCTGCGATCTCGCCGAGCGCTACGGGGCGTTGACCTATGTCGACGAGGTGCACGCCGTCGGCATGTACGGGCCGCATGGCGGCGGAGTGTCCGAACGCGACGGCGCCGCCGCGCGCATCGATATCCTCGAAGGCACGCTTGCGAAGGCCTTTGGCTGCCTCGGCGGCTATATCGCGGCGAATGCCAACCTGATCGATGCCGTGCGCTCCTATGCGCCCGGTTTCATCTTCACGACGGCGCTGCCGCCGGCGGTCTGCGCGGCGGCCACCGCCGCCATCAGGCATCTCAAGACCTCGCAGTGGGAGCGGGATCGGCACCAGGACCGTGCCGCCCGCCTGAAGTCCGTGCTCAACGCCGCGCGTCTGCCGGTGATGCCGAGCGACACGCACATCGTGCCGCTCCATGTCGGCGACCCCGAGAAATGCAAGATGGCCTGCGACCTGCTGCTGTCGGATTATGGTATCTATATCCAGCCGATCAACTATCCGACCGTGCCGCGCGGCATGGAGCGGCTGCGGATCACGCCGTCGCCGTATCATGACGATGTGCTGATCGATCGCCTCGCCGAAGCCCTGGTGGACGTCTGGGATCAGCTCAAGCTTCCGCGCCAGCCGCAAATCCTCGCTGCGGAATAGATTCTCCGCGGCCGATCGGTCCGGGGTCGCTCCGCGCGTGCGCCGTGGACGGCGCCGGACCGGTCAATGCCGATGACGACATCGGCACTACCAAGGTAAGGGGCGGGATCCCGAATCGGTGAATAATTTTGACTGTGACCCAAATGGGACACTTTTACCGCCTCACGAAGCCTACGGTTTCCCCGAATACTGCTTTTCGTCGACGAATATCTGAGGGGGCAAACCATGAAACGGACCTTGATTGTAAGCGCGGCGTTCGCCTCCGCGCTTGTCGCTACGAGCGCATCTGCGGCCGATCTGCCGGTTTATACGAAGGCGCCAGCCGTAGCGGTAGTGTACGACTGGACCGGGTATTACATCGGGACCAACGTCGGCTACAGCTTTGGCCGCGGTACCACCGATGGAACCCAGACAATTGGATCGCTTGTCGCACCGACCAGGGTGACGCCAATCTCCGGTCGCGCTGATGTCAACGGGTTCATTGGCGGCGGACAGCTGGGCTACAACTGGCAGCAAGGCGCCTGGGTGTTCGGCCTCGAAGGCGACATTCAGTTCAGCAATGAGCGCAAGTCCGGTGACGTTTGTACGGTGGTCGGGTGTCCGGTGGGATCGGTCGTGTTTACCCGCGATTACAAGCTGGACTGGTTCGGCACCGCGCGCGGACGTGTCGGCTTCCTGCCGGCGGAACGCATTCTGCTCTACGCTACTGGCGGTCTGGCCTATGGCAATTTCAGTGGGTCCTCATCGACCTTGCCGATGAACATCGGTACCTGGTCCAACCTGAATGTCGGCTGGACGGTTGGTGCTGGCGTGGAATCGGCGCTTGGCGCCAACTGGTCGGTCAAGTTTGAATATCTCTACATGGATCTCGGCAGCGTTAGCGGCAGCTCAGCAACTGTCGGGTTGAGCCAGTGGGCGTTCAACACGAAGTTTACCGACAACATCGTGCGCGTGGGCCTGAACTACAAGTTCGGCGGCGGTCCGGTCGTAGCGAGATACTGAGCGCATCGGCCTTTGTCTGAACCTGAGACCCGGCCATCGCTGCTTGTCGGCCGGGAAAGACTGAACGATGGCGTGCGGCCTGCCGCTGTCGGATCGCGGCATCTACATCCAGCCGATCGGCGATCCCGCAGTGCCGCGCGGTCTGGAGCGGCGCCAGGCCGTGGCTGACGGTCCGGATCAGCCGAAGCGTCAGCGCCAGCCGCGATTCTCGCCGGAGGTAGATCCCGCGCCCCATTGCTCAGACGTCGCGCCAGGCCGGGATTGATACGCCGCTGTGAGCGCCAACTGCAGGATTCGTCGATATGATGAGATCACTCCTCGCGGCCATTTGCATGGTCCTGTTCGCCTCCAGCCTGCACGCCGCCGGCGTCGCCGACCTCAAGGCCGCTCAGGCCGCGGCCGAAAAGGGCATCGGCGACGAAGCGATCCAGCTCTTCACGCAGGCCCTGGCCGCGGGCGACCTCTCGGCCGACGATCAATTGACCGCACACAAGGGGCGTGGGCGTGAATATTCCGCCAAGAGCCTGATCGCCGACGCCTTCAACCGGCTCGACGACGGCAAACGTCTGCGCGACAACGCGATTGCCGATTTCTCGGCTGTGCTCAGCGCAAAGCCGGACGACGTGGCCATCCTCACCGAGCGCGGGCAGGATTATCATATGAACCTGCAGTTCGATCTGGCGGTCGCCGATTTCAGCGCCGCGCTGAAGCTCAATGCCTCGCCTTCCACCCTGCTGCAGCGCGCGAGCAGCGAGCGCGCGAAGGGCGCCTATGACCAGGCAATCGCCGACTGCACCGCGGCGCTTGCCAGCGATGTCCACGACCCCAACCTCGACGTATGGGATATCTACAATGAACGCGGCTACGCCGAATTCCTGGCGGCCCGTTATGATGCCGCCGCCGCCGACTTCGACAAGGCGCTTGAACTGGGGGCGAGTTCGCGGGCCGACGATGTGTTGTGGATCCCCTACCAGATCGCCTGGTTGCATGTTGCCAATGCGAGGGCGGGCCACGACGACACCAAAAAGCTTGAAGGCCTTGCCGGCAAGGTCAACCCCAAGCAATGGCCGGGAACGCTGATTGCGTATTTCCTCGGCCAGATAAAGCTGGAAGAGGTTTCCGGCGCATCGAACCACGGCGCGATGGGACGGGGCCGCGAATGCAATCTCTCGCTGTTTGCGGGCGAGGATGCCCTGGCCAAGGGCAATCGCGAGCAGGCGCGGCAGTCGATCCTGCGCGCCCGCGAGGTGTGTAACGTGCATACCCTGCAATATCTCGTCGCGGGTACCGAACTCGATCGCCTGAAAAATTGAATGAGGTCGATGCTGAAGTCGCCGAATTGAAGTGCGTTACGGCATGATCCGGAAAAGCGGGAACCGGTTTTCCGAAAAGATCATGCTCAAACGAAAAGATAGAGCGGGATGACGATTCGAAGAAAAGTCATCCCGATCTAGTTCAGCAACCGCCGCTCATATTTCAGCAAGCGCTTCTTGATCTCGGCCAGATTCTTCAGCGCGGCGGCGACCGTCAGCACTCTCAGCCGTTCAGGCGCTGTCTTGATCCGCATGGCCCGGGCAATTTGCTTGTCGGCGAGCTTCTCCAGCTCTTCCGGATTGAGGTGAGCGCTTGACCGGGGGTTTGCCATTGCTGACGTGCCCAGATTATCGAACATCAAAAGCTACCTTTCCGACGCCCCCGCTTGTCTGTTCGGTCCCCGGTGATCCAGAGCAATTCCGTAACAGAACCTGCGATCATCAAATCTGCGGCTGATAAGTTCTCCCCGTCACCATAAGCGTATGCTCCAGGCCGGTCAGGAACACGCCTTTGGGGACGATGCGGATGACGCTCTTTTGTTCGAGCTTGGCGAGCGTCCGGCTCACGGTCTCGAGCTTCAGGCCGAGAAAATCGGCGATATCCTGACGCCGCATCGGCAGCGGTACCGTTTCCGAAAACGGGGTGATGCGCGCCAGACGGTTGCGCCAGCTGACCAGGAACATCGCGACCTTTTCCTCGGCCGATCCGTTGCCGAGCAGCAGCAGCTGGTCCTGCGCCATATCGAGTTCGCGGATCGCGAATTCGATGATCAGCCGCATGATGTTGGGGCTAGATTGAATGAATTTGGTGAGGTCGTCGCGCGAATAGCGGCATAGCGCAACTTCGCCGATGGCGTCGGCCGAAAAATTATACCGCTCGGCGAACGGCATGCCGAGGAAATCGCCGGGCAGCGCAAATGCCAGAACCTGACGGCGTCCATCTGGCAGCAGCTTGTAAAGGCGGACAACGCCTTGCGAGAGCCCGAATACGGTATCGGCGCGCGCCCGCTCAGAAAATATCGTCTTTCCCGATCGGAAATAGACCTGGGTGGCCAACCGCTGAAGTTCGCGGAGCTCGGCCACCTCGGCGGTTTTTCCGCAGAACTGAGAGGGGAAAAGAGCACGTGGCATTCGCCACCCCGTTAAAGACGTCCCGGACTGCGTTCTGGAGGAATCTACCAGCATGACATCATATGCCCACCATTGCCGCGAAGCGTCTTGACTCAAGTCAACCGGTTGGCCGGACAAGGAAAAAGCGTGCATGGCTGCCGCGACGGCCGGCGCGCACGTCCGACGGTCCGCTCGCGGAAAGTCGCAGGCAAATTGATTTGGCGCAATGCCCGTCGTCGGACCCGCGCTAACCTTGTAAGGGGCGATTGCTTGAGGGTCTGTCAATGCCGAAGATCATTGATATCCTGCTGGAAGAGCATCAGAACATCGAGAAATTGCTTCTAGTTTTGGAGCACGAACTCGAGGTATTCGATTCCGGGGAGCGGCCGGATTACGAAATCCTGCAGACGATGATCCAATATTTCCAGGACTACCCGGAACGCTGCCATCACCCCAAAGAAGAGATGATTTTCGAGAAGCTGAAGGCGCGGGATCCCGCCGCGGCAAAGCGTTTCGGCGACGTGGAGGCGGAGCACGATATTGAAACCCGGCGCCTGCACTGCTTTGGTCGTGCCGTCGATTCCGTCCTGGCCGACCAGGAATTCCTGCGCGAGAGCTTCCATCTCGCCGTGCAAGACTTCGTCAGGCATCAGCGCGAGCATCTGCAAAAGGAGGAGCGGCTGCTGTTTCCCGCCGCCGCAAAGGCGTTGCGAAGCGAAGACTGGGCGGAAATCGACGCCCGACTCGATGATCGAAAGGATCCTCTGTTCGACAGCGTGGTCGAAGAGAAGTTTCACGATCTGCAAAAGACCATCCTGCGATGGGAGCAGGAGACCGAGGAAGCCCGCGCAGCCATGGCGCGAACTCAGCCGTGAAGCGACGCGGCCGCACCGGCCGTCCGGCGTGTTGCGCCCTGCAAGGTGCAGACGCCTTCGAGATTTCATGAGCCAAATCGCGCCCGGGCAGGCAGCTGCTGAATTGATCCGGATCAATTTCAGCGGGGACCATTCGGCGCTATCGATCAAGAGCCGGGTGATGAGTGTGTCGCGTCAATTTCAAGATGCGAGGAGCTGTCCATGACGACATCCAATCTGGCCCGGGTACCTGCCGAATTTTCGCGACGGAAAGAGCTGATTGCAAACGGCGGCGCCCAAGGCCCTGCGCAGGGACCGATGTCGCAGCAGGATGCCACCGACTGCCACGGTCACGACATGCATCCGCAGAAATTTGTCCGGCTGGTCGGCTGTCATGAACCAAGTCCAGCACGAGACCAGCCCGCGTAACATCTGCAATAGGTCCGAGCGGCTCTGATTTCACTGGTGTGAAAACGTTACGGACGCTGCCAGGCAGACAGGGCGATCAGCCGAACTGGCTGATCTGCTCCTCGGTCACGACGCGCTCGACTTTTTCGGTCTCGCACTTGATCCGGTAGCGGAGGCGTCCGTCCGCCTCGATCGGCAGGCGCGCGGTGATCGTATAAACGTTGCGCTGCATTGGGACCTCGCGACCCTGCGGTCCCTGAAAATGCAGCAGCACGCAGTCATTGATCGCGTAGTTGTAGGACATTTATCAGCTCATTCTCTCGGCTTTGCTAGGTCAATACGCGCGTCAGCGAATTCCGGCGGACCCTCCGTCAGCCGACGAATGCGGCGTTCGCGTTCTTCGCTGGAAAGGGACGGATCGAGCAGCTGGTCGATCTGCCTGACCGCCAGCCCTTCGATATCGACCGGGTCCCGCCGGGCCGAGGCGTGGTGAATCGCCGGCGTTGACGCGCTCAGACCGAGCTGCACCAATTGCCTGATGGCATCGGAACGGCTCATGTCATGCGCTTCCGCCCAAGCATCGACCTCCGCAGTCAGTCCTTCCGATAGTTTCACCGCGCTGACGGCTTCCCGATCCGCGCTCGGACGGCGGATCGGATGGTCGGAACTCTTCCTGCTGGAGTCGGTCACGTTTCAAATCCGCCGATCGACGAGGTGATATTTAAGCGCATTTTTCCCGCGTTGGTTTGACCTCGATCAATGTGGCTTCCGCGAGCTCTGGCAGGCAGCGATCCGCCGCCAACGAACCCCTAATGCCCGTTTCGGGCGTAGATTTCATAGAAGGTGATGACGATCTCGAATGCGATCAGGAATATCACGATGATTTCCAGCCGCAGCGAGCGCTTGGTGTCGACGATATCGGCGAGTCTGCTGGCGGTGTCGGCGATGACCTCCAGCTTCCGGTTCAACGTCTCGGCGCGTTCGGAGAGCTCGTATTCGTCTTCGAGGCGCGCATAGAGCCGCTCGAGGTCGGGCCGGTCCCACAGCACGTCTGGCTTCTCGCCGACCGCGACCCGGCCCGACAGTCGATGCTGAACCAGCAGGGCGTTGCCCATCAGCTTGAGAAGGTCGGTCCGGTTTCTCGACGTTTTCCCGAACGTGGCGAGTTCGCGCGCGAACGGCTCGATGGTATCGAATACGTTGGTCACCTCCCGCTCGTCGCGTCCCAGCACGACGCTCTTGGCCAGCGCGTCGGATACGACGAGCAGGCGTTCCAGCGAGAACTCGCGCACCAGGATCGGTCCGCCGACCGGGATCGGCTCTTCACCCTCCTTTGCGACCTGTATTTTTGCCCATTCTTCTTCGGGAGGCGTGATCTTGCCGAAGGTGCGCGCGCTCAGCTTCTCGAGAAACTCCGCCTCCTCGGCGGCCGACAGGCAGATGAACACCGCGACGCCATAGCGAAACAGGACGGCCAATCCACTCGAGCCCATCCGCACCGCCAGCGGCGCACTCGACAAGACCTGGCCTTCGAAGCCGGCGGTATTGATGCGATCGCCGATCAAAAGGGCATGCGCCGTCAGTTGCTGCGCGGTGGAATCCGGGTTTGTCATTCTCCGAGCGTATCAGACGGCTAGGGATTTTCGATGACGTGAATTCGCCAGCATCAAATCCCGTCCCTTTGCGAAAAATGCCGTCAAGTCGATGGCTTGGCGGCATTCTTTCTCGAGCGTCTCAGGTATCGGTCTCAAACAGCCGTCACAAGATCGTCGATCCCGATTGGAAAACGGCGGACCCGGATGCCCGTCGCATGCCAGACCGCGTTGGCGACCGCGCCGGCCGAGCCGGTGACGCCGATTTCACCGACGCCCTTGATGCCCAGCGCATTTACGTGCGGATCGTGCTCATCGATCATCAGTGCCTCCATCGGCGGCACGTCGGCGTTCACCGGAACGTGGTACTCCGCGAGGTTGGCGTTGAGGATCCGGCCGGACCGGCAGTCGATGATGGCCTGTTCGTGCAGCGCAAAGGACATGCCCCAGATCATGCCGCCGAAAATCTGACTCTGCACCATGCGAGGATTGATGATCCGTCCCGCGGCGAAAGCGCCGACCATGCGGCTGACGCGCACCTGGCCGAGATCGGGATCCACCTTGACCTCGGCGAAGACCGCGCCGTGGGCATGCATGGCGTAGGTCGATTGTGCGGCGGGATCGGCGGCGCCCTTGCCGCTCGCCTCGATCTGCGCAAGGCCGGCGCGCTGGAGAATATCGCGGTAGCTCTCGCTGCGATTTTCGTCGTCGCGACGGAACAGGCGGCCGTCGCGCGCGGTCACCCCTGCGTTGCCCGCACCGAACAAGGGCGATCGCTCGTCGCCGGTGGCGAGGTCGGCGAGTTTGGCGATCACGGCCGCGCCGGCATTGTGGATCGCCATGCCCGCGGTGGCGGTGTGGGCCGAGCCGCCGGCGATGCCCGCGTCCGGCAGGTCGGATGTGCCCGACCTGAACTCCATCCGATCGGCGTCAAGCCCCAGACCGTCGGCGGCGATCTGGGCAAGCGCGGTCCAGGCGCCCTGGCCCATGTCGTGGGCGCCGATCTCCATCATGCCGGAGCCGTCGCCGCGCAATGTGGCGCGCGCCTCGGCCGCGAACATCAGCGCGGGAAAGGTCGCGGTGCCGATTCCCCAGCCGACCAGCAGTCCCGCCCTGTCGCGCATCTGGCGCGGCTTGAGCGGGCGCGTGGCCCAGCCGAACCGCTCGGCGCCTTGCGCATAGCACTGGCGGAGCGCCTTCGAGGAGAACGGCTTGCCGGAGATCGGCTCGACTTCGGCGTAGTTCTTGATGCGGAAGGCGAGCGGGTCCATCCCGCAGGCCCATGCCGCTTCGTCGATCGCGCCCTCCAGCGCAATCGATCCGGTAGCCTCGCCGGGCGCGCGCATGAACAGCGGCGTGCCGGTATCGACCCGGACCGCTTCGTGTGAGGTGGCAATGGCAGGGCTCGCGTACAGCGTATGCGAGGCGTCGGCGGCGGGCTCGTAGAAATCATCGAAGCTGCTCGTCGCGACCCTCGCGTGATGGTCGATCGCGGTCAGCAGCCCGTCGCCGTCGAGGCCGATGCGAAGCCGCTGCCGCGAGGCGGAACGATGGCCGACCGGTCCATACATCTGTTCACGGCGCAGCACGAGCTTCACGGGCTTGCCGACCAGCCGCGCCGCCAGGATGCCGAGCACCTGAGGTCCCTTGATGAGGCCCTTGGAGCCGAAGCCGCCGCCGAGGTAGGGGCTGCGGATATGAATCTTGTCGGGCGAGATGCCGAATATTCCGGCGAGCCGGCCCTGCGCCATGGCCATGCCCTGGCTCGGCGTATCGATCGACAGATTGTCGCCATCCCACGCCGCGACGATGGCGTGCGGCTCCATCGCATTGTGGTACTGCGTGGGCGTCTCATAGGTCGCATCGATGCGCTTCGATGCGACCGACAGACCCGCTTCCACATCGCCGCGCCGCATTTCGGCAGGGTTGCCGACGCCGACCGCGGGCGGCACGAAAGCTTCGCCGCTGTCCAGTCCTATGCGGGCCGGCAGCACGTCGTATCGGGGCGACAGCAGCGCGGCGCCTTCCGTCGCAGCCTCCAGCGTCTCGGCGATCACGACTGCGATCGGCTGGTTGGCATAGCGCACCTGATCGTTCTGCAGGAGATCGAGCCGGAACATGAAGGGATTGGTCTTGGCGTCCGGATCTTCCGCGAGTGCCGGCCGGTTGGCTGATGTCATGACCTCGACGACGCCGGGATGGCGTTTGGCCGCCGCCACGTCGAGAAACGTCACGCGCCCGCGCGCGATGGCGCTTACCGCGAGAACGGCGTGCAGCATGCCGGGCGGATGGTTGTCAGCGGCGTAGCGCGCTTCTCCCTTGACCTTGAGGATGCCTTCGCGGCGGGTCAGCGGCTGGCCGATATTGGAGCCATGCCGCGCATGGGCGGGAGCTTGGGCAAGTCTGATCTCAGGCGTCATGGAGCACTCCGGAAACGGATGCGAAGGGCGAGGCGGGAAGGGCGGGAATTCGCGCGGGCGTTCCAGCTGCCGCGAGCGTGAGCGCCCGCACGATGATGCGTTTTGCCAGTTCGATCTTGAAGAGATTGTCGCCGGATGGCTTTGCCTCGGTCAGCGCCGTCTCCGCCGCGCGGCGGAAGGTGGCGGCCTCGACGCCGACGCCAACCAGGAGCTTTTCGGCCGCGTGCGCACGCCACGGCTTGGCGGCGACGCCGCCGAGCGCGAGCCGTGCCTCGCTGATCTTGCCGGCCTCAACCCGCAGGCAGGCGGCGGCCGACACGACCGCGAAGGCGTAGGAGGTGCGTTCGCGGACCTTGAGATAGCGGGCATGCGCCGAGAACGTGCGGGCCGCAGGTGGCAGCCGCAGCGCGACGATCAAATCCCCGGGCTCCAGCACGTTTTCCTGCTCGGGCGCATCGCCGGGCAGGCAGTAAAGCGCCTCGAGCGCAATCTCGCGCCGGCCGGCTCTGCCCTCGATCTCGACCGCGGCGTCGAGCGCGACCAGCGGCACGCAGAAATCCGACGGGTGGGTGGCGATGCAGGACTCGCTCCAGCCGAGCACGGCGTGAAGACGGTTCTCGCCATGGCGGGCATCGCAACCCGTGCCCGGTTCGCGTTTGTTGCAGCGACTTGCGGTGTTGTAGAAATATCCGCAGCGGGTTCGCTGCAGCAGATTGCCGCCGACGGTCGCGGCATTGCGAAGCTGGGCGGAAGCGCCGGACAACAGCGCCTCGGTCACCGCGGGATAGGACTTTGCAAAGTCCGGATCGTGCGCGAGGTCGGCGTTGCGGACCAATGCGCCGATGCGGATGCCGCCATCGGCAAGATGTTCGATGCGGTCGAGCCCAGGCAGCCGCGTGACGTCGACGAGACGGTCCGGTCGAGCGATGCCGCCCTTCATCAGGTCGAGCAAATTGGTGCCGGAGGCGAGATAGGCGGCGCCCGGGACGGCCGCGGCGGCGACGGCGTCGGAGACGGTCGTGGGCCTGAAATATTCGAAGTTCTTCATGCGGAGCGCCTCTGGTTGGCGGTGGCGAGCGTTTGCTGGGCGTCGAGGACTGCTTCGGTGATGCCGGCATAGGCGCCGCATCGGCAGAGGTTTCCGCTCATGCCTTCGCGGATTCGCTCGGGATCATCGCCGGCCTGCGCTTCCGCGATCAGCCCGATCGCGCTCATGACCTGGCCGGGCGTGCAGAAGCCGCACTGGAGGCCGTCATGCGCGATGAAGGCGGCCTGCACCGGATGCAACTGGTAGCCGCGCGCGACGCCCTCGATGGTGAGGATGTCGGCGCCGTCATGGCTGATCGCCAGAGCGAGGCAGGAATTGATCCGGCGGCCGTCGACCAGAATCGTGCAGGCGCCGCATTGCCCGCGGTCGCATCCCTTTTTGGTGCCGGTCAAATCGAGCCGCTCGCGCAGGAGGTCAAGCAGCGTGACGCGCGGGTCCGAAAGCTCGACGTCCCGCCGTACACCATTCACGGTGAGGCTGATGGGGAGGTTCATGCAGTGCTCCGATCAATGCTATGGTCAAAATCAATGCGCTGCCGCCGAAGAGGATCGACGGGCATGTCAGGTTGACGCTGATCTGGATATACGGAGGCATCCTCCGTTTTTCAAGGGACGGAGCCAACCCGAGCATGATCTGGAATAGTGGAGCCGATCTTTCGAAAAGATTATGCTCGAACAAAGGGATGAAACGATGATCCGGCTAAAAGTAATCGGATTGTGATCTAGATAATCGGGATGGCACCTCAGTCCGCAGCGACCGTTCGAAAGCCCCGCGCCGACGCGATCCGCAACCGCGAACGGGTGCTGGAGGCTGCCAAGGCCGTCTTCAGCGCCGGCGGGCCGGAGGCGAGCCTGGAGGCCGTGGCGAGAAAGGCCGGGGTCGGGATCGGTACGCTGTATCGCCACTTCCCGACCCGCGAGGCCCTGTTCGAGGCGGTCTACCGGCGCGAGGTGCAGCAGCTCGGCGAACTCGCCGAACAATTGAAGGGCGAAGCCGACCCGGTCGACGCCTTGCGGCGCTGGCTGCGGTCCAATGTCGAGTTCGTCGCCACCAAGAAGGGCATGTCGGCGGCGCTGGCGCTTGCCGTGCAGAGCTCGTCGGAACTCACCGCCTTTTCGTTCGAGCGTCTGACGAAAGCCGTTGGCGCGCTGCTGGACCGCGCGGTCGCCGCTGGCGAGATCCGTTCTGACATCAGCCCGGAAGACATTCTACGCGCGCTGGTCGGCATGTGCTATCTGCACGACCAGCCGGGCTGGCAGAACAGCGTGGTGCGATTGCTGGATGTCTTTGTCGATGGCCTTCGCGTGAAGGCCGAGGCCCATGGCCAGGCGCCGCGCGCATCGCGCCGCGGCGAAGCTGCGGAAAGTGTCAGGAAGAAGCCGCCGCGGCGTGGATCTGCCAAGGGCCGCAAGTAGAGATTAGGCAACGGCGACATGGAGCCCGGATCGCTTTGAACCCGAATCTCAATTCCACCCGTATCTGTTTGACGACTGCAAAAATCCGGATCAGCCCGCGCCCATGAGCACACCAGGTGGCAGCGACAGCTTCTACGGCCGTATTCCGGTGTTTCGCGGCTTTGCCAGCCTGATGGACCCGGCGCTGTATTCGCCGCTGCCGGATGACTGGAGCATCGGCGTTGCCGATATCGTGGAATCGACCCGGGCGATCGCGCAAGCGCGTTACAAGGCGGTCAACATGGCCGGCGCCGCTGTGATCTCGGCGGTCACCAATGCGCTGGAGGGACGCGAGTTTCCGTTCGTGTTCGGCGGCGACGGCGCCAGTTTCGCGGTATCGCCTGACGATCTCGATCGCGCCCGCGAGGCGCTGGCGGCGACCGCGGCCTGGGTCAGGGACGATCTCAATCTGGCGATGCGGGTGGCGCTGGTGCCGGTCGCGGCC
>JBGPSI010000017.1:0-45529 GCA_041490045.1 Bradyrhizobium sp. | reverse complement strand
GATCCGTCGTTGACCTGCAACTCGCCATCAACCGCTTCGTCGCCGAGACAAACGCCGATCCCAAACCCTTCGTATGGACCGCCGATCCAAAACGCGTCCTCGCCGCTGTCAAACGCGGGAAACAAGCGTTAGAGTCGCTCCCCATGCCGACCGGCTTAGACCTGTCGAAGCAGCTAAGCCACGAACCGGACGGGGAGCCGATGCCCACTAAGTTTTCGCGCCGCCGTTTTGCGAAGCTCGCGGGTCTGTCCGCGGTTGCCATGTCTGCAACGCCGGCAAAATCGCAAAAGCGCGAGGCCAAACCAAAGAGTGCTCCCCGCGCCGCCGCCAGCTTTCCGAACGGCTTTATCTGGGGTACGGCCACGTCGGCCTACCAGATCGAGGGCGCCGTCCTTGAAGACGGGCGAGGCCGCTCGATCTGGGATACATTCGCCCACCTGCCAGGCAAGATCGAAGACGGCAGCAATGCCGACCGGGCCAACGATCACTATCATCGCTACAAGGAAGACGTTCGCCTGATCAAGGAACTGGGCGTCAAGGCCTATCGTTTCTCGGTCGCATGGCCGCGGGTGTTTCCGGACGGAGACGGCGCGCCGAACCCGAAAGGCCTCGACTTCTATGATCGGCTGCTGGACGAACTGCTGGCGAACGGCATCTCGCCTTATATGACGCTGTACCATTGGGATCTGCCGCAATCGCTGCAGGACCGGTTCGGCGGGTGGCAATCCAGCAAGACTTCCAGAGCCTTTGCGGATTATGCGGGATATGTGGCCGCTCGTTTGGGCGATCGCGTGAACACCATCTTCACGCTCAATGAATGTGGAAGATTCGTGGACTTCGGATACGGCATCGGAATCGATGCGCCGGGACTCAAATTGCCCCAGGCTGTCGTCAACCAGGTCCGTCATAACGCCGCACTCGGCCACGGGCTCGCCGTGCAGGCGATCCGCGCAAGAGGGCGCGCGGGCATCAAGGTTGGCCCGGCCGAGAACATCGCAGCCTGCGTGCCGGCGATCGACACGCCGGAGAACGTGCGCGCCGCCGAGATCGCCACGCGTGAAATGAACGGAGGCTTCCTGAACGTCATCCTGGAAGGCAAATACACCGACGCGTTTCTCGCCTATGCCGGCAACAACGCTCCGAAGTATACCGCAGAAGAATTGCGGATCATTTCGTCGCCGATCGATTTCGTCGGCCTGAACATCTATGCGCCGCAGTTCTACGTGGTTGCCGCGGAGCACACGCCGGGATTCGACATCCTGCCGTTCCCGGCCTCGTTTCCTCACATGAACTCGGAATGGCTGAGGATCGGGCCGGAGACCGCCTATTGGGTGCCGCGGCTCGCGGCGAAAGTCTGGAACCTCGACACGATCTATATCAGCGAGAACGGCACGTCGGCGGCCGATCTGCTGGCTCCGGATGGCAAGATCTACGATCTCGACCGCATCATGTACCTCCGCAACTATCTGGCGCAGCTACAGCGGGCGACGGCGGAGGGCGTCCCGGTGCGCGGATATTTTCTGTGGAGCCTGATGGATAATTTCGAATGGATCTTCGGGCTCGAGAAGCGGTTCGGCCTGTATCACGTGGATTTCAAGACCCAGCGCCGGACACCGAAGCTGAGTGCATCGTTCTATCGGGATGTCGTCGCGCGAAACGCGGCGGGAGCCTAGCTCCCTTCATACGCGCCCCTGACGGCGGCGTATCCAGACCGCCGTGAGCCCGACCGAGCGCGAGTAGCTTGCCAGTGGTGAGGGCGCGGCTGCCTGAAACCCGCAGCGGGGTCGGCTCTGATGCCTTCCCTGATCTGACACTTCATCGTGCAGAACCTGCCCGTGCGGCGGGCAGGTCAAGGGCGCCGCCCTGCACCGGCTGATCCAGGTCGAGCAGCGCGCCTGGGCGCAGCTGCAGAAGAACCCGGAAGATGGCGTCAAGGCGATGCTGGCGGAGCGGCCGGATGCCAATCTCGACCCGAAGGTGCTGCTCAAACAGATCAAGCTTACGCTCGAATATTTCGATACGCCGGCGACCACGGGCAAGCCGATCGGCTGGCAGGCGAAGGAAGACTGGGAGGCGGCGCTGAAGTCGATGCAGGACGCCGGCGTCGTGAATGCCGGCTGGAATGCCGACGACTACTACACCAACACGCTTGTTCAGTGAGATGACGACGATAGCGCCAGCGACCGCGACGGCATCCTACGTGTCGTTGGCCGGCGTGGGGAAGACCTATGCTTCCCCGCGCGGCCCGGTCCCGGCGTTGGTCGATATCGATCTCGATATCAAGCCGCGTGAATTCGTCAGCGTGGTCGGTCCCTCGCGGCGATCTTCGCCGGCCTGTACGTGCTCGGCCGGTCCGCGCCACGGCCGATGACGCCAGCGTCGGATCCAGCCTAGGAGCGTATCATTGCAGAACGGCGATCGAATCCCTCAGCGCCGCATCTCCCTCGTCCGGCCGACCAGCAGTTCGGCCACCAGGCGGCAGGAGGGCGAGAGGTTTCGGGCCGCGAGCTGGACCAGCGTGACCTGGGTTGCTTCCAGCCGCTTGTCGCGCAGCGGAATGGCCACCAGCAAGCCCGCGTCCAGCGATGGCATGGCGGTGTCGCGGGGGAGGAAGGTCGCCAGATCGGCGCGGGCGGCGAGTGTTTGCGCGAAGGCGAGCGAGTTGGTCTCGTTGCAGATTTCGAGCCTTATCTTGGCCTGCGCGCAAGCCCGGTCGACCTCCTGCCGAATGCCGAAGGACGGGTCGGGCACCACGACGCGCAGGCCGGCAAGGTCTTTCACCGTGCAGCTATCTCTGCCGGCGAGGGGATGACGGGGCGACACGATCAGGCACAGCGACTGGCGCATCCGCGCCAGTTCGATCAGATCGCGCCGCGGCGCGCGCCCGAACACCAGGCCAAGATCGACGTCGTTGTGGCCCACCATCTCGGCGACGTCGCGCGAGCCCATCACCGTGATGGAGATCGAGATGCCCGGATAGTCTCCGGCGAGGTCGATGACGAAATTTGACAGGAAGTTCGCCAGCATTCCCTCAACCGTCGCAAGCCTGACCTGACCGCGGCGCAGCGTGTCGAACTCCTGAACCCTGGCGCGGATGCCGTCGAGCTGGTTGCGGTTTTCGACCGCATAGCGGTAGAGCAGGCGGCCGGCGTCGGTCAGAACCATGCCGCGCGCGCCGCGCTCGAACAGCTTGACCGCCAGTTCCTCCTCGATGGCCTGCACCTGCCGGCTGATGGCGCTGGGGGCGATCCGAAGCGACACGGCGGCCTGCTTGATCGAGCCGCATTCGGTCACTTCCCGGAAGTATCTGACAGCAGCCGACTCGATCATGCGCAAAAAATCCCTGCAACCTGCTTGCCCGGGATGTTCGCTCAAGAACGCGGCAAGCCATGTCTACCGTTCGAATTATTCGACCTCAAGGCTCTAATTTCAATGCTTTTATTCGAATAGTGGATTTGCCATGATTTTACCGCCCCGCCTCGGACCGCCACGGAGGATTTCGATGATTCAGTCTTGGGTCGCCCGCTTTGCCCGTCTTGCACTCCCGATGTGGTTTGTTGCGGTTGGATGGGGCGCGCAGATGTCGGCGGCGTCGGCGGAAGACGTCATCCGCTTCGGCGCGCCGCTCCCGATCACCGGGCCGCTAGCGCCGGAGGCGATCAAGCAGCAGCAGGGCTACAATCTCTGGGCCGAGGAGGCCAACAAGGCCGGCGGCATTTCCGTCGCCGGCAAGAAGTACAAGGTCGAGATCGTCTACACCGACTACCAGTCGAATACGCCGCGCGCGGTGCAGGCCACCGAACAGATGATCACCCAGGACAACATCAATTTCATGTTCGGCGCGTTCGGCTCCGGCGCCGCCAAGGCGGCGAGCACGATTTCCGAGAAATACAAGGTTCCGACGCTGGCCGCCGCCGCCTCCTCGTCGCAGGTCTATGACCAGGGCTACAAATACCTGTTCGGCACCTTCACGCCCAACGACACGCTGACGACGCCGCTGACGCAGATCATCAAGGCCAAGCTGCCCGACGTGAAGAAGGTCGCCATCCTCGCCCGCAACGACCTGTTCCCGCTGGCGATCGCGCAGGAGATGGAGAAATCGGCGAAGGCGAACGGCATGGAGGTCGTCTACTTCGAGAAATATGCCATCGGAACGCTGGACCACTCGGCGGCGCTGTCCCAGATCAAGTCGCTCGCGCCGCAATGGATCTTCGTCACCGGCTACACCAACGATCTGCTGCTGGTGCGCAAGCAGATGGTCGACCAGGAGATGAAGGAAGCGGTGCTGACGATGATTGCCGGCCCCGCCTATCAGGACTTCATTGAATCCGCCGGGCAAAGCGCTGAGAACATCACCAGTGCCTCGTGGTGGCATCCGGCCGAACAATATGACGGCAAGGACATCTTCGGTTCGACCGCCAATTTCGTGAAATTGTTCAAGGCGAAGTACAATAGCGAACCGGACTACGGTCAGGCGTCGGCGGCGCTATGCGGGGCGCTGTTCCAGATGGCCATCGAAAAAGCCGGCTCCCTCGACCGCGACAAGGTGCGCGACGAACTCGCCAAGCTCGACGTCGTGACGTTCTTCGGGCCGGTAAAGTTCGGCCCCAACGGCCAGATCAACTCGCTCGACCCGCCGGTATTCCAGATCCAGGGGGCCAAGCCGGTGGTGCTGTTCCCGCAGGCGATAAAGCAGGGCGATCTCAAGGTCGGGGTCAACTGACCGATCGGATCGGCCGGACATTCACATGCATGCAGTCCAGATTCTGGTCAACGCGCTGGTTCTGGGGTGCCTCTACGCCTGCATCGCGATCGGCTTTTCGCTTGTGTGGGGCGTTCTCAACGTCATAAACCTGATCCACGGCTCGTTCATCGTCCTTGGCGCCTATCTGGCGTTTGGATTGTACTATTCCCTTTACCTGTCGCCCTGGTACGCGGTCGTCGTGGCCGCGCCACTGTTCTTCGTGCTCGGCTATCTCTTGCAGCGGCTGCTGCTGAATCGGGTCATCGCCGCGCCGGTGCTGGTCACCCTGACCATGACGTTCGGGCTCGACCTGATCCTGAACAACGCGATGATCTATTTCTTCAAGGCGGACTATCGGAAGCTCACCCTCAGCCCACCGCTGGGCTCGGTCTCGATCGCCGATGTGGTGGTGCCGGTCGATCGCCTGATCGCGACCGCGTCGGCGCTGGCGCTCACCGGGCTTCTTTACCTGTTGCTGCGGCGCTCCCGTGTCGGCCGCGCCATCGTCGCGGTACGGCTCGATCGCGGCGCGGCCATCCTGATGGGCGTCGACGTCAAGTCGATCTACGCCATTGCCTTCGGCCTCGGGGCTGCGCTGGCCGGCTGTGCCGGGGTGGTGATGGCGCTGATCTTTCCGATCTCGCCGTTGACGTCATCGGGCTATCTCGGCAAGGCCTTTGTCGTGTGCGTCCTCGGCGGCCTTGGCAGCGTGTCGGGCGCGCTGGCCGGCGGATTGCTGCTGGCGCTGGTCGAAAGCGTCGGATCGACGTTCTTCGGCCCCTCGCATGCGACCACGCTGTCCTTCGTGCTCCTGATCGTTTTCCTGATCGTGCGTCCGCAAGGGTTGGTCGGCCGGAAGGGGTTCGAATGACCCGGTCCAATATCGCCCTTCTGATCCTGATCGCCTGCGTAGCGACGCTGCCGCTATTCGGCGGCGCGTATGCGCTAAGGCTTGGCACCATCGCCTGCATGTATTCGATCCTTGCGCTGTCCTGGAATGTGGTCGGCGGCTTCGCCGGCTATCCGTCGTTCGCGACCGCGGCCTTCTTCGGCTTCGGTGCTTACGCGGCGGGCGTACTGGTCAACGATGGATTGCCGCTATGGCTCGCGGTGCTGATCGCCGCCGTCGCCGCACTGCTGCTGGCCGCGGCGCTCGGCGCCGTCCTGCTCCGCCTGCGCGGCCACTACTTCGCCATCGCAAGCCTGTCGCTGGTAGAGGTGCTGCGCGAGCTCGTCAACAATGCCACCGACCTCACCGGCGGAGGCATGGGCCTGAACATCCCACTGGCCGCGGGCGCAGGCGTGATGGCGGAAGCTGCGCTCTTCTTTTATGCGATGTGGGGGCTCCTGCTGGCAACCGCGCTGATGGTCATGGCCGTCGCCGGCTCAAAACTCGGCTTCGGGCTCGCCTGCATTCGCCAGAACGAGACCGCGTCCGGCATGGTCGGCCTGAACACGACGCTCTACAAGAGCCTGGCGTTCGGCCTTTCCGCCTGTTTCGTCGGAGCAGCCGGCGGGGTTTACGCCGCGTGGGTGCACTACATCGATCCTTCCGACGTCTTCGATATTCTCTACTCCGTAAAACCGATCGTGATGGCGTTGATGGGCGGCCTCGGCTCGCCGCTCGGCGTCGCGTGCGGGGCGTTCCTTTACCTCGGCCTCGAAGAGGTGGTCTGGCGCAACTACATCCAGATCCACACCGGCGTGCTCGGCCTTTTGATCGTGCTGCTGCTCCTGTTCCTGCCGCACGGGTTGATCTCGCTGCGCACAGGCATGTTCAGGCGAAGGACGAAGCATGTCTGAGATCCTCCGTCTTCAGAACGTGTCCCGGCATTTCAGCGGGCTGCAGGCGCTGCGCGAGGTGACAATCGGCGTCAGGAAGGGCGAGGTCCTCGGCCTGATCGGGCCGAACGGCGCGGGCAAAACCACGCTGGTCAATACCGTCTGCGGCGTCACACCCGCCAATTCCGGCACGGTTACCTTCGACGGTGCCGACATCACCCGCATCAAAACCTATCAGGCAGCCAGGCGCGGCCTGTCGCGCACCTTCCAGATCGTGCAGCCATTCGCCGAATTCACCGCGCTTGACAATGTCGCAGCCGCCGCGCTGTTCTCGCAGCCCGGCGAAAGCCTGAAGTCCGCACGCGAGCAGGCGAGGGCGCATCTCGATTTCGTCGGTCTGGCGGCGCAGGCCGGCCAACCGGCCGCGACACTGACGCTGGCGATGCGCAAGCGGCTCGAGCTCGCGAAGGCGCTGGCGATGAAGCCAAAGCTGTTGTTTCTCGACGAGGTCAATGCCGGCCTCAACAGCGCTGAGGTCGACCGCGCGACCACCCTCATTCACGAACTCGCCGCCGGCGGAATCACCATCGTGATGATCGAGCACCTGATGAAGGTGGTGCTCAACGTCTGCACGCGCATCGCCGTTCTGCACAACGGTGCGCTGATCGCCGACGGCGCACCGCGCGAGGTGATCGAAAATCCTGCCGTTGTCGAGGCCTATCTAGGCCAGCAATACGCGAAACGGAACTCCGGCCGTGGCTGATTCCCTTATCCTCGAGTTGAAAGGATTGTGCGCCGGCTATGGCGAGATCCAGGTGCTTTGGGGCATCGATCTTGACGTCCGCCGCGGCGAAATCACGGCGCTGATCGGCTCCAACGGCGCCGGCAAGACCACGTTGATGCGCGCGCTGTCCGGCCTGATCCCGACGCGGGCGGGCAATTACTTCTCGCAAGGAAAGGATCTCACCGGCGACAGCGCCGCCGAGATCCTCAGCCATGGCATCGTGCATGTGCCGGAGGGCAGGCGGCTGTTCGGCGCCATGAGCGTCGAGGAGAACCTCTTGATGGGCGCGTATTCCCGGAAGGCCGGTCGGAGCGAAATCCATCGCGATATCGATCGGGTCTATGCGACATTCCCCAAACTTTGGGAGCGGCGCAGGCAGGCGGCGGCGACGTTGTCTGGCGGCGAGCAGCAGATGTGCGCGATTGGCCGCGGGCTGATGGCTGCGCCACTGCTGTTGATGATCGATGAATTATCGCTCGGCCTATCGCCCCTGCTCGTCGAGCAACTGGTGGCCGCGCTTCGCGCGCTGAATGCGACGGGCACATCGATTCTCCTGGTGGAGCAGGATGTCACGACCGCGCTTGATCTCTGCCATCGCGCGTTCGTCATGGACATGGGGCGTATCGTTCGGTCGGGTGCCGGCCCGGAGTTGCTGGCCGATCCGATCGTCCGCGACGCCTATCTCGGTGTTCTCCAGGAATGAGCCCCGTTTATCCCGTTCGTCGAACCCAGCAATCCAAAGAGGCGTCATGATCAAGACCGTCGAAGCTCCCAACAGCGGCTATCGTTTCATGCCGGGCGTCAGCCAGTATTCCTGCGGCATTGCTGCCTTGCCCGGCTTCACCCTTGAGCGGGTGCGGTTTGCGGATCCGGTGCCGCTGAAGGCTGGATTCGAGCGGATCGCCAAAATCCTCAAGGACGCCGGCCGGCCGCTTACGGCCTTTGGCGCCTGCGAATTGCGTTCGCCGGCGCCGTTCACGGAGGAGGGGTTTCGGGCCTTCAATGAGATCTACATCAAGACCCTGATCGACTGGGGCGTGATGAAGGACGGCGTCAATCCGGTGGCGCGCAGCAATGTCTGCCCGAAAATCGATCCGCCCGGCGAGCCCTGCTTTCACGCATTCTCGTTCGCGATGTCGGCCCGGCATGCGCCGCCATCCTTTATCATTGCCGGCAGCGGCGAATCCGTCGAGGGCAAGGCGAACTATCGCGACTACATCGTCAGTCCCGGCGATACCAGTCCGGCAGGCATGCTGGCGAAGGCTAAATGGGTGCTGGACGAGATGGAGCGACGCATGAGCGCGTTCGATGGCACCTGGCGCCAGACCACGGCTGTGCAGCTTTACACCGTGAGGGATGTCTATTCGATCCTTGAAAGCGAACTTGGCCGGCGCGGTGTGTTCCGCAACGGCTTGACCTGGCATTTCAACCGGCCGCCGGTCGTCGGCCTCGATTACGAGATGGACTGCCGCAGCGTCCAAATCGAGCGGGTCGTTTAGCCACCCACTGCTACGATGCAAGCGCCAACGCAGTGATATCGTGCGATTTCGAAATCGGCCGGCTCATGGTCGATGCGTTGCGCTCGCGGACATGTGTGTGCTGCGGTGCGAGATAGGGTGCTCTAGATCCCCAGATGGGGGTCGGAGAACCGGGAAGATGACTGAAAGGACTGCGACCAACCGTGGCGGCCGCCCTGGGCGCGGCGAAACAAGTGGGCCCGAGGCGTTTAACCGGTCCGAGCAAAACGCCGCCATCGAACACAGCCAGCCGACATGCCTCGTGGTCGAAGACGACCGTACGATGCGGCACCTGGTCGTCAATTACCTCGAGGAACACGATATCCGTGCCATCTCGGCCACCGGGCGAGGAGAGGTGGCTGTTTTGCTCGCCAAAGAGTATCCCAGCGTGGTGATCCTCGACCTGCGGCTCGGCCAGGAAGACGGTCTCGATCTGCTTCGCGAAATCCGGTCGCACTCCGATGTTCCCGTGATCATCACCACGGGTCATCGGCGCGACGAGATCGACAGGGTGGTCGGCCTCGAACTCGGCGCCGACGATCACATCACCAAGCCTTTCGGCCTGAGAGAGCTTCTGGCACGCATCCGGGCGGTGCTGCGCCGGAGGGAGGCTGGACAAACGGCAGCCCAGCGGGATCCGGAAAGCCGTCGCAGCCGGTTTGGCAATTGGCAGCTTGATCGGCGCAGCCGGCGCCTTAGTGATTCCATTGGGGCCCCGGTCTCGCTGACGAAGGGCGAATATGCGCTGCTGATTGCCTTTCTCGATTCGCCGCAGCGACCGCTCTCCCGCGAACACCTTTTGCAGGCGACCCGCATCCACGAGGACGTCTTCGACCGCAGTATTGACGCGCAGGTGTTGCGCCTGCGGCGCAAACTGGAGACCAACCCAAGCGCACCGCGCGTCATCCTGACCGAACGCGGCGTCGGCTACGTGTTTGCGCTGCCCGTTGAAACGCTCTGATGAGGGCGAGCCGGGCAGAAAACACACCCGACCGGGTTGGATGGGGTGGGCGCCAGACGCCAGGACTCAGAGCAGGAGCCACCGTGTATTCGACCATGCCTATCTGGGATTCGCATAAGGTATATTATGGAATATTATTATATGCAATTAGATCAGCCAGTTAGCTAAAAGTCATCGCAAATGGCGTGAGCAAAGGCTCGCCAGCTGGCGGAAAGGACGAATTGAACCCCTGACGCCGCGATCGCCGTGCCGCGCTAGATGAACTGCCGGCCGCCGTCGACGATCAGGGTTTGGCCGGTCATGAATTCCGCGTGTGGCGAGGCGAGAAAGAGCGCAGCGCCGACCATGTCGGCGGGCTGCGCCGGCCGTTTCAGCGCGCCACGCGCCACGCCATAGTCGGCCGCATCGTCCATCAGCCCGAGGCTTGCTTCGGTCAGCGTGAACCCCGGAGCCAGCGCGTTGACCGTGATCTTGTCGTTGCCAAGTTCGCGGGCGAGCGCTCGGGTCATCGCGATGATGGCGCCTTTGGAGGCGACGTAATGCAGCCAGTTCGGTGAGCCGCTCATCACCGTGGCGGACGACACGTTGACGATCGCACCGCCGCGCGCCTCGCGCAGCAACGGAACGAGCGCCCGGGTCGCCATCCAGACCCCCTTCACGTTCACGCTCATCACGCGGTCCCATTCGCTCTCGGGGATATCCTCGAAGCACCGCTGGTGGAGCCCGGCGTAGATCGCGGCATTGTTAACGAGCACGTCGGCGCCGCCGAGCGTATTACGCACCTTGGCCGCCATCTGGGCCGTCGATGCCGCGTCGGCCACGTCAAGCTTGCAGGCGTGCGCTTCGCCGCCGGCCTGGACGATGTCCGAAACTGTTTTCGCGGCTGCATCGTGGTCGATGTCGGCCGCCAGGATCCTGGCACCCGCCGCAGCAAACGCGGCGGCGAACGCACGGCCGAGGCCACCGGCTGCACCCGTCACCACGACGCGCCTGCCGTCCAGGCCGAGGGTCGTCATAGCTCGTCCTTCACCGGTTGAGGCCGGCGCCGGCGCGTGGTGATCCATGTCCTGGCGATTCATCCGATACCTGCTTCGTAGCTGAGATAAATGGTCTTGTATTCGAGATAGGATTCCACGCCGTATCGCCCTTTTTCGCGGCCGATGCCGCTGTCCTTGATCCCGCCGAACGGCGCGTTGTTATGGGAGCGCTGGATGTTGTTGACCCAGACTGAGCCTGCCTCCAGGCGCTCGGACATGTTGAGCGCGATCGCGAGATTGCGACAGAAGACAAAGGCTGCGAGCCCGTAGCGCGTGTCGTTGGCGAGCCGAAGCGCCTCCTCCCGGTCGTCAAACGCCGCCACGCCGACGACAGGCCCGAAGGTCTCCTCCTGCATCACCAGCATGGTGGGATCGGCATCCGCGATGATGGTCGGCGGCAGGAACCAGCCATGTTCGAAGCAACCTCCCCGCAGCCGCTCGCCCCCGAGGGCAATTCGCGCGCCCTTGGCGACGGCATCGGCGATCTGGTGTTCACTGTTGCGATAGAGTTTCTCGCCCACGAGCGGGCCGAACGAGACGCCTGCCACGAGCGGATCGCCGGCCGTGAGGCGCTTCGCATGAGTAACCATGCGGTCGAGCAGCGCCTCATATACGGGTCTTTCGACATAGATGCGATTGACCCGGTAGCAGAATTGTCCGGAATTCGCGAAGGCATGGCGAACGATGGCCGATGCTGCCACGTCGAGATCGGCATCGGCGCAGACGATGGCCGGGCTCTGGCCGCCGAGTTCGAGCGTCATGCGCTTGAGCGTGGCGGTCGCGGCAGCGGCGATGGCTTTGCCTGCAACCGTTCCGCCGGTAAAGGCGACTTTTCGGGGAATAGGGTGTTCGACAAGGGCCATGCCGATGTCGCGACCCTCGCCGGTGACGACGTTGAAACAGCCGCTGGGATAGCCGACCTCATGGAACAACTCGGCAAGGCGAAGCGTCGTGAGCGGCGTGTTCTCCGCCGGTTTTGCCACCACCGGGCACCCGGCCACCAGTGCGGCACCGAGCTTGAACGTCAACAGCGTGATCGGATAGTTGAACGGGGTGATCGCGACCACGACTCCGACTGGCTCGCGGGTGATCAGGGTCTTTTCCCCCGCGACCCCGGCAAGCGGAATCTCCGCGTGCAGGCGAGCGCCCTCCTCCGCGTAGGCATCGAGCAGATCCGCGGAGCGTTCGATTTCGGTTACGGCCGCGGCCAGCGGCCGGCCAAGTTCCCTCGTCAGCACCCGTCCGAGTTCCTCGGCGCCGGTCCGCATCGCAGTGGCGGCAGCCTTTTGCAGGCGGGCGCGCTCGGCCACCGGCGTTGCCCGCCAGCCAGGAAGCGCGCGCTGGGCTGATTGCACGGCGACCTCCGCATCCGCGGCACCGCCGAGGGGCACCGTGGCGACCAGCGAGCCGTCATAGGGATTGATGACCTCCATGCGCGAACCCGAAGAGGCTTCACGCCAGCGGCCGTCGATGAACATGTCCACGACGCCGTCCGCTCAGATCACATGCAGCATCAGGGCCTTGCGCGTGCGCGCAAGTTCCTGTCGCGCGATACCGGGGCCCTGAGCCGTTTCCAACACCTTGAATTGCTCGTCGAGGCGATCGACATATTGGTGCGGCGTCAACTTGAACCAGTCGCAAGCCACGGCGACCCCGGTCACAGTGAAGCGCCAGAGCTTGTCCGCATCGCGCATCAGCCGGTCGTCGAGCGATTTCGGAAAAGGGCGCGTATCGTGGCCGTCGATGATCTCGCCGACCGCGGCGATGACCGGTTCGCTCCATCCCGTCTCCGAAAGCACCTCGCGAGACAGCCGAACACCCTCTTTCTCGTGCAGGAAGCGAACATCCGACTGCATCATGTTGGGACCAAAACCCTTTTCGATGATGTCGGTCATATCGATACTCCACCAGCCGATGTCGTGCAGCAGGATCGCCAGCGACACGATGTCGGCGTCGGCGTCGGGATTGAGCTCGAGCAGCCGCTGTGCGAAGGCAAAGGAGAGCGGAATGTGGATGTCGTTCTTGCGCGCGCGCATGTATTTCTCGCTGGCACGCCAGACCGGATCGTAGCGCGACAGCCGCGCGGTGGTATCAAGCATCTCATACTCTCCGCATTGCGGGGTGCCGCACGAACGGCGCCCCGCTCTGTGGTTTCATCACGACAGGATCTCGACCTCGCCGGTGCTTCCGTCGACGCGCAACATTTGACCGGTGCGGATGGTCGACGTGGCGGATCCGGTTCCGGTGACGGCGGGCAGGCCGTATTCGCGGCAGACGATGGCGGCATGGGACATCATGCCGCCGATGTCGGTGACCGTCGCCTTGATCTTCCCGAACACCGGTGCCCAGCTCGGCGCGGTCACCGGCGTGACCAGAATCTCGCCCTCCTCGATCAGTCCGAGCTCCGACGCCGAGCGGATCACGCGCGCGCGTCCCTCCACCTTGCCGGGCGACGCCGCCATCCCGACGAGCATCTTGGAATTGGCGGTGCCTGAGAGCCAGCGGTTGATGCTTTCCGTGGTGATGCCCCAGAGCATGATGGTGAAGGGCTCGGTGATCACTTCCGGCGGCGTGTTGAGCGCCGGCTGCGGCGGCTGTTTGGCGAGCGCGGCCAGCATCGTCTTCCGTGCCGCGATTTTAGCCGGCCAATAATGCGGTCCGATCGGGGTGACGCCGACGGCCCAGGCATTGCTGTAGTCGAACAGCGCGTCCCTCACCTCCTGGCGGTCGAGATAGAACATGTCGTTGGCGTCGTTCCAGAACCCGGCCGCATGCAGGATCGCGGACAACTCGCGCATCTTGCGCCAGAACACGCTCATCGACCAATGCTCGATGTAGAAATTGTGGTTCTCGACATAGGGGAACACGACGCGCGCAAGACCGAGCTTGCCGTCGAAGACATCAACCGCTTCCGGCGCGAGCAATGCGCGATATTCGGACGTGATGCGGTCGCGTTCGGCCGCGATCCTGGCGGTCGGGCGATCGATGTCCTCGCCATTGCGCACCCGCGCGGCGTAGGACCGGATATAGCCGAGCGGAATATCGAGGTGTTCGATCCAGTATTTGTCGTCGGAATAGAAGCCGTTGCCCGACGTGAAGTTGAACCATGGGTCCTGTGCGCTCTTCCAGGCCGCAATCCACTGCGCACCGTCCGGCGCCTTGGCGGCGGCGGCGAGGGCCTCGCCGACATTCCCGTCTGCCAGCACCTTATCGAGCTCGAGCGACACCGCGAGCTTGGCGAGTTTCTTCAATTCATCGTCGGGACGGAACAGGTCGACCTCGACGCCCTGCACCATTTTGGCGATCGCCTGGTCGGGAATGGTCGGAAACTGCTCCTTCACGAAGCCGAAGAAGTCGAGATAGGCCGCGTAGCCGAGATTGAGGAACTCGAAATGGTACTGCCAAGTCTTGTAAAGAAGCTGGATGGCCCTGTCGTAGGTCTCCATCAGGGCATAGGTATTGTCGAGGCCAACTCCGTCCTTGATCCAGTCGAGTGGAACGACTTCCGGCAATTTTTCAAACCTGAGCGCTTCCATGTCGGCGATGTTGGCGCGCACCTTCTTGTGCCAGTTGTCGAGCAGCTTGTCCCAGTTCTGGAAATAGTGACCGGCGCGTTCTAGGAATTGCGGCACCCGGGCGGCGATGTCCTCGGGGGCGACCGCGACCGGGCTCATGTAACAGTAGCCGTTGTGAATGCGGTAATCGACGCCGTTGGCCGGCGGTATCAGATAGTGGCGTGTGTTGTACTGGCCGAGGCACTTGACCGCGAACTCGACCGTGACCGTATCGAAGGGCTTGAAGGGACTGGGCCAGTGCTGGCTGTCGCAGAACCAGAAGCGGCCGTCTTCCTTTTCGCGCAGGCGGTCCTGAAACAGCAGGTAGTACGGATACATCTCCTGCCACCCCTCCGCGCCTGCCGGAGCCTCGAGGTCATACGGACTCGGGAATTTCGCTAGTATGGTCATCGCGTTTCCTCCGAAGTGTTCGTGTTTTATTTTTTGTGTTGCAGTGGGGCCATCAACGTACCGAGCACGCCATCGACGCCGAGAGCATAAGAGCGCCGCGCGACGGGAGCCTTGCGGCTCCATACGGTTTCGGGCCGGCTTTGCAGCGCGACCACGTTGGCGCCTGCGGGCAGATCGCGATCCACCGCCCATTCGACGTCCTGCGGGCAGCCCATGAAGCTCTCCAGCGATTTCGCCAGGCGCGCGACCGCGACGACTTCGGCGTCGCTGAGCGAGGGCAAGGTCCGCCGCGCCGATTCGATCACGCGGTCGATGGTCCGCCGCGCCGCCCGGTCGGGAACGAGTTCGTGGTCCTTCTCGACGATCCTGCGGCTTAGGACCTCGAGCAGCACCTTTTCGACCACGAAATGATCCGGGGTGATTTCGCCGGATACGACCGGTTCGCCGAGACCGAAGGCGCTGTCGATGACGATCTTGGTGCGATCGCCGTTGATCGGGTTCAGCGTCATGGCGACGCCCGCCGCCACGGCGTCGACCATCTTCTGCACGCCGACCGCCATCTCGACGGCGATCCCCTCGATGTGATTTCGTGCGCGGTAGGAGATGGCACGCGCGTTGAACAGGCTTGCCCAGCACGCCTTCACCCTGGCCACGACGTCATCGGCGCCGACTACCCAGAGGTAGGTGTCCTGCTGTCCGGCAAAGCTCGCGTCCGGCATGTCCTCCGCCGTCGCCGACGAACGGACCGCTACGGGTTGGTCCGCTGCCGTGCCGAGACGTCCGTACGCGGAGCGGATCGACGTCTCGACCTCATGCGGCATTTCGGCGGCGACGATCAGCGCACGGATTTGCGCGGACTTAGTCTCTTGCTCGACGACATCGTCGGCGTCGATCGACGCCAGCAGGGCCTCGACACCGGCGGCGAGCCCGGGCGACTTCATGTGCGCGGCGAAGGCGTCGGTCGTCACGGTAAAGCCCGACGGCACGCTGACGCCATGTGCGGTCATCCGGGCCAGGCCTGCGCATTTTCCGCCCATCCGTGCGTAATCCTCGGGCGCGGCTGCGTCGAAGCTCACGATGAATCGAGAGTTGAGTGCTGAGTTCATGATCCGCGCCGGCTCGGCTTGCGCCGCGTCAAACGAAAGGATGCTGTTGGCAACATTCATCACCGCGCCTCCGCCCGGTCCCATTCGACCGGAACCGCGGTCGGTACACGGAACGAGATATTGCGAACGTAGCTCCTCGGCTGGTTCGGCACGAGCCGCAGGCCTGGAATCCGGCGCGTCAGTTCCGTCAGCGCAATCGTCGTTTCGAGCTTGCTGAGCTGCTGCCCGACGCAGGCGTGGATCCCGTAGCCGAAGGAAAGGTGCTGCCGCGCGTCGGTGCGGGCGATATCGAAGACGGGCGGGTCGCGCATCACGCGCTCGTCACGATTGGCCGAGCCGATGAGCAACAGGATGTTGGCGCCGGCGGGCACCGCAACGCCCCCGATCTCGGTATCTTTCAATGCTTTGCGGCGCCAGGCGACGATCGCTGGCGAAAATCGCAGACATTCGTCGACCGCGGCCGGAATCTTCGACGGATCGGCGACGATCGCCTCCCAGTTCTTCCGGAACGAGAGCAGCGAATCGACGCCGTTGGCGATCAGCGTTGTCGTGGTTTCGTGGCCGGCGAATAGTATCGAATAGAGAATGCCGGCGATCTCCTCGTCCGAGATTTCGGCGCCTTCGGCCTGCAGGCGCACGAGATCGCCGGGCAGATCGTCGGTCGGATTGTCGTGGCGCTTCGCCACCAGCGCGCGACAATAGGCCCAGTACTCGACCATGTTGCGCGCATGCGGCAATTGCTCCTCGTCGGTCAGATCGCCCCACGTCAACAGCGCGCGACTGACGGCCCAGCCCTTTACCTTGGCGACATCCGCCGGCGGCACGCCGACCAGCTTGAAAAGCACGAGCGCCGGAACGTCGTAGGCAAAATCCCGGAACAGGTCGGAGTGACCGCGGTCGATGAAGCTGTCGATCTGCGCGTTGACGATCTGGCGGATCTGCGGCTCGATCGCCTTGAAACGGCGCGGACCGAAACAGCCTTGCACGATCGCGCGCAGGCGGGTGTGTTCCGGCGGCACGCGGGCCGAGAGTCCGGAATAGGCGGTGAAGCCGCCGTCGCGCATGATCCGCCGGCCCTCGTCGCAAAGCGGACGCATCGGCGCCTGGGCGTTTTCGCTGGAAAAGGTGCGCCAGTCCTCGAACACCGCCTTGACGTCGGCATGGCGCGCGACGACGTAGTAACCGGTCTCCTCGGACAAGAACACGGGCGTCTGCTCGCGGGCCCACGCATAGAATGGATAGGGATCCGCCAGATCATATGGCCGGAAATCACGCGAGGCGTCTGCAAACGGACACCTCGCCTCCTGAACCGCAACGCTCGTCATGGTCGCCTCCCCCGGGATCTTTTTCCCAATCCCTGATACGGAAAAGGCTAACCCGCCTTCTTTGGTTTTTCTTTGGTCGGCAAGCCGCTGGAATATATTTGTTATTTTGAAAACTCGGCGGAAGCGCTGAGTCCCTCATAGGTTCGGCGCAGCGCCGCGCTGCGCGGACGGTCGGCGGAGCGGCCGAGCGCTCCCACATAAAGCGCGAACTGGCGATCGACGGCCTCGCGCCGCCCCTGGGCCGCGAAAACCCGCATCGCCTCTTCATGCGCCGGCTCGCAAAGCGGATCGATCGCAAGCGCCTTTTGACAGTGGCCCAAGGCCGCCGAAAAATCCTGCCGTTCGCGGTGAATGCGTGCGGCGTCGCGCTGCACGTTGAAATACATTTCCCGCAGCCAATAGCGCTTGGACCAACACCAGTCGCGCTCCGCGTCGTCGGCATATTCGGCCGGAATGTCCTCGAACAGATCGCCGGTGTAGAGGCGATCGGCCGCCAGCAGGCAGATCAGCGCCTCGTCCTTTGCGCCGGTGTTGATATGCGTACGGGACTGCCGGCACAGTTGCTCGAAGGTGGAAATATCGAGCCAGCTCTTGTCGGGCGGGGCAAGCACGTAGCGCGCGCCATCCCGCAGGACGCTCGTCGTGCCGGTTTCGCCTGCCCTGCCGCCGTCGAGCGCCTGCCTGAGGCAGCGGATCGTATGGTGCAGGCGATTTCGCCCAGCCCCCGGCGTTTCCGCATCCGGCCAGAGGAAGTCGGCGAGATCGTCGGCGTCGGCTCCCTGCCCGCCCTTCTGGAGCAAATAGGCGAACAACGCCTTGGTCTTTCGCGTCGCGCCGCCGGGAACGTCCCACGCGACCTGCGAACCATCGTTACGATAGATGCGTAAGCGCCCGAAACAGCGCACCTTCCAGCGCTCGCCTGTCACCGCTTCGGCGCCGCCAAGGACCGGCGACGGCTCCTCGGCGGCGCGACGCAGCAGCCACATCGGATCGGTGCCCTCCGCGGCATGCACCGATTCCGGCGCAAGTGACTCCGCAAGCTCCGGCGAGATGCCGCTGAGCCAGAAGTCGATTTGTTGCCGCAGCGTGCCCCGTGTCAGCAGATGGGCCGGCAGCCAATGTGGATTGGCGACGAGCCCGGAGGACGTGAGGAACCCCTGGTGACCCCGCAACGCGGTCAGGAGCTGTTCGTCGATCAGCAAACGGCGGTTGTAGAGCGACACGACGGCGATGGGCAGAGATTCGGTGAGCGCATCGACAACCCCGAGCCAGCCGCCGAAATTGGCCGCCGCGGAATTGGTATCGAGGCCCCAGCTCATGTCGACGACGAGAAGCGTCCGCGCCAGCGGCTCGCCGCCGGGCTGCTGCAACCATTCCAGCAAGCGGCGATGAATATCGCTGAACGAGATCGGCACGCGATGAAATCCCATGGACGCAAAGTCGCGCCCAACGATTTCGAACGAAGGATCTAGCCGCGGCCAGGATTTTTCAGCCTGGGCAATGGCACGGGTGTCCGGCAACAGGAGATGAATTCGGCCGCGCCCCAGAATTGCCGAGGCGTCGGCAAAATCCGGCAGGATCGACTTCTGTTGTGACGAGAGAAACGCGAGGTTACGCATTGAAATACCGATGGTTCGCGGCCGTCGGGCTTTCCCCATCCGGTCAGCCGCCGCGAATGCTAGCATATGGGCCGCGCCGAAGGCCGCATTTGCGGCGCACGGACCCTCTTCCGCCTCGGGGGGAAGACTGGAGCGTTCGGTCATTGTTCTTTTCGACCGTCATGCCAATTGAAACTTCTATCCATATGAAAATAATGGAAATTCTAGACCCTCGGCCCGCGCTGGCCGCTTTGGCGGGAGCGGTCGGCCGGACCGCTGCGGCACGAGGTCGAGACGGGCCTTTCTTATTGGTTCCGCTGCTGTTGCCGTCGTCCGCAGACACTGCAATAAGCCGGCTCGCGAGATGGCAGATGACCCGGCGGCGTCAGGTCCGTAAGGTGTCGCCACAAGAACAATAATCTCAAGGGAGATCGAGATGAGCTTTTCACGACGCGCGCTGCTCAAGGCATCGGCCGCCTCGGCGGTTCTGGGCGGCATCGGCGCACCGTTCGTGGCGCGCGCGCAGACGGCCGAATTCACCTACAAATACGCCAACAATCTTCCCGACGCCCACCCGATGAACGTTCGCGCCAAGGAGATGGCGGCGGCGATCAAGACCGAGACCAATGGCAAGGTCGATCTGCAGATTTTCCCGAACAACCAACTCGGGTCCGACACCGACATGCTGAGCCAGATTCGCTCCGGCGGCGTCGAATTCTTTACGCTGTCGGGCCTGATCCTGGCCACGTTGGTTCCCGCCGCCTCGATCAACGGCATCGGCTTCGCGTTCCCCGATTACGACACGGTCTGGAAGGCGATGGACGGCGATCTCGGCGCTTACGTGCGCGGCGAGATCAACAAGTCAGGCCTCGTCGTCATGGACAAGATCTGGGACAACGGCTTCCGCCAGACCACGTCCTCGACCAAGCCGATCAATGGCCCGGACGATTTCAAGGGTTTCAAGATCCGCGTTCCGGTGTCGCCGCTGTGGACCTCGATGTTCAAGGCCTTCGATGCGGCGCCCGCCTCGATCAATTTCAGCGAGGTCTACTCCGCGCTGCAGACCAAGATCGTCGAGGGGCAGGAAAATCCGCTGGCGATCATCTCGACCGCGAAGCTCTACGAAGTGCAGAAATATTGCTCGCTGACCAACCACATGTGGGACGGCTTCTGGTTCCTCGCCAACCGCCGGGCCTGGGAAGCGTTGCCGGCCGACCTGCGCGCGATCGTCGCCAAGAACATCAACGCGGCCGCCGTCAAAGAGCGCGAGGACGTCGCCAAGCTGAATGCCGGTCTGCAGCAGGAACTCGCGGCCAAGGGCCTCGTCTTCAACAAGCCGGATGCCGCGCCGTTCCGCGACAAGCTCCGCTCCGCCGGGTTCTATGCGGAGTGGAAGGGCAAATACGGCGAGCAGGCGTGGGCGCTGCTGGAGAAGGCCGCCGGCAAGCTGTCGTAGCGCTTTACGACAAGGAACCGTCATGGCTGCTCACGCCGAAGGCTCCATCGTGGCGGCCGGCGAGGCGATGTCTCCTCGCCGCCGTTCGCGCGCGGCGTCGCTGGAAGCAACGCTGGCGAAGGTGGTTGAGATCCCGGCGGCGCTTCTGGTCGTCGCCGAGATCGTCATCCTGTTTGCCGGCGTGGTGGCGCGTTACGGCCTGCGCAGCCCGCTGATCTGGTCGGACGAACTGGCCTCGATCCTGTTCCTTTGGCTCGCGATGCTGGGCGCGGCGGTGGCGTTCCGCCGTTCCGAGCACATGCGAATGACGGCGATTGTCGCTAGCGCCGGTCCGGCGATGCGGGCCTATCTCGACGTGGTCGCGACCTGCGCCGCGCTGGCCTTTCTGCTCATGATCGCATGGCCGTCCTTCGAATACGCCTACGAAGAGAGTTTCATCACCACGCCGGCGCTGCAGATCGCCAACGTCTGGCGGGCCGCGGCGCTGCCGGTCGGGATTGGCCTGATGGCGCTGTTTGCGTTGCTGCGGCTGGCGCGGGCCGGCGATCGCAAGGTCGTGCTGGCCGCCGCGCTGTCCGTCGGCTTGCTGATTGCGGTGTTCTGGCTGGCGCAGCCTTGGCTCCGTCCGCTCGGCAACATCAACCTGATCATCTTCTTTGTCGGCGTGGCCGGCTTCTGCGTGTTTGCCGGCGTGCCGATCGCCTTCGGCTTTGGGCTCGCGATCTTCGGTTATCTGGCGCTGACGACGCGGACGCCGCTGATGGTGCTGGTCGGCCGCATGGACGAGGGCATGAGCCATCTGATCCTGCTGTCGGTGCCGCTGTTCGTGTTCCTCGGATTGCTGATCGAGATGACCGGCATGGCGCGGGCCATGGTGGCGTTTCTGGCGAGCCTGCTCGGCCACGTCCGCGGCGGCCTGCATTACGTGTTGGTCGGCGCGATGTATCTGGTCTCGGGTATCTCGGGCTCCAAGGCCGCCGACATGGCGGCGGTGGCGCCGGTGCTGTTCCCGGAAATGAAGGCGCGGGGCGCCAAGCCCGGCGATCTCGTCGCCCTGCTCGCCGCCACCGGCGCGCAGACCGAAACCATTCCGCCTAGTCTCGTGCTGATCACCATCGGCTCGGTGACCGGCGTTTCGATCTCGGCGCTGTTCACCGGCGGCCTGTTGCCGGGCGTGGTGCTCGCGATCACCCTGGCGGCGCTGGTGTGGTGGCGCTACCGCGGCGAGGACCTGAGCCACGTCAAGCGCGCCCGGGCCGGCGAGGTCGTCCGCTCCTTCGTCATCGCCCTGCCCGCGTTGGCGCTGCCCTTCGTGATCCGCGCCGCCGTGGTGGAAGGCGTCGCCACCGCGACCGAAGTGTCCACCATCGGCATCGTCTATGGCCTGGTCATCGGGCTCGTGGTCTATCGCCAATTCGACTGGCGGCGGCTCGCGCCGATGCTGATCGAGACCGCGTGCCTATCCGGCGCGATCCTGATGATCATCGGCACCGCCACCGGCATGGCATGGGGCCTGACCCAATCGGGCTTTTCGCGCGCGCTGGCTGCCGCCATGACCGGCCTGCCCGGTGGTTCCGCAGCCTTCATCGCCGTGTCGATCGTGGCGTTCACGATCCTGGGCAGCGTGCTCGAGGGGATTCCTGCGATCGTGCTGTTCGGCCCGCTGTTGTTTCCGATTGCGCGCGCCGTCGGCGTGCACGAGGTGCATTACGCCATGATCATCATCTTGGCGATGGGCATCGGATTGTTCGCACCTCCATTCGGAGTAGGCTATTATGCCGCCTGCGCCATCGGGCGGGTCGATCCCGCCGAGGGCATCCGGCCGATCTGGGGTTACCTGCTGGCGCTATTGGCGGGCCTGATCGTGGTGGCGATCTTTCCGTGGATATCGATCGGATTCCTGTAAGCAATATCAAATGGGAGGTGGCCGATGAGTGGGAAACAGAACCAATACGATATCGGATTGGACAAGACGCCCGCCAACTACGTGCCGCTGACGCCGCTGAGTTTTCTGGCGCGCAGCGCCGCCGTCTATCCCGACCATGTCAGCACCGTCTACGAGGGCCGCAGTTTCACCTGGTCGCAGACCCATGCGCGCTGCCGGCGCTTCGCGTCGTATCTCGCCGGCCGCGGCATCGGCACCGGCGACACCGTGGCGGCGATGCTGCCGAACATCCCCGCGATGAACGAGGTGCATTTCGCGGTGCCGATGGCGGGCGCCGTGCTCAATGCGCTCAACATCCGGCTCGATGCACCCTCCATCGCCTTTCAACTCGATCATGGCGGCGCCAGGATCATCCTGGTCGATCCCGAATTCACCGGCGTCATCTCTGAAGCGCTGACGCTGATGAAGGGTCCAAAACCGTTCATCATCGATGTCGACGATGTGGCTTTCCCGGGCGGCAAGCGGATCGGCGAAATCGAATTTGAGGATGCGGTATCGCTGGGCGATCCCGGCTTCGTTGCAAGATGGCCGCAAGACGAATGGGACGCGATCGCGCTCAGCTACACCTCGGGCACAACGGGCAATCCCAAGGGCGTGGTGACCCACCATCGCGGCGCCTATCTCAATGCCGTTAGCAACATCCTTGCCGCCAATCTCGGCCAGCACCCGGTCTATCTCTGGACCCTGCCGATGTTTCATTGCAACGGCTGGTGCTTTCCCTGGACCATCGCGGCCTCGGCCGGAATCAATGTCTGCCTGCGCAAGGTCGATCCCACCAGGATCTTTGAGCTGATCGGGGAGCACGGCGTCACCCACATGGCCGGCGCGCCGATCGTCTACAACACCCTGATCAACGCGCCGGATGCGCCGAAGGGTGGAGCCGCCAAACGCGTGGTCGGATTGATCGCCGGCGCAGCACCGCCGGTCGCCGTGCTCGAAGGCGCCGAGAGCATCGGCATCAAGCTCACGCATGTCTACGGCCTGACCGAAGTCTATGGCCCGGCCTCGGTTTGCGCGGAGCAGCCGGGCTGGGACGAGCTACCGGCCGACCAGCGCGCGCGGCTGAAGCGGCGGCAGGGCGTGCCCTACCCGCTTGAGGAAGCCGTCACCGTGATCGATCCTGAAACCATGCAGGAGGTGCCGCGCGACGGCGAGACCATCGGCGAGGTGATGTTCCGCGGCAATATCGTGATGAAGGGCTACCTGAAGAACGAGAAGGCCACCCAGGAAGCCTTCTCCGGCGGCTGGTTTCATACCGGCGACCTCGGCGTGCTCGACGAGCACGGCTATGTCATCATCAAGGACCGCTCCAAGGACATCATCATCTCCGGCGGCGAGAATATCTCGTCCGTGGAGGTCGAGGATGTACTCTACAAGCATCCCGCCGTGCTGTTCGCCGCCGTGGTGGCCAAGCCGGACGGCAAATGGGGCGAGGTGCCCTGCGCGTTCGTCGAGTTGAAGGAAGGGGCGCGCGCGACCGAAGCTGAGATCATCGCCTTCTGCCGCAGCCAGATGTCGGGCTTCAAGACGCCGAAGGCAGTGGTGTTCTGCTCGATCCCCAAGACCTCGACCGGGAAGATCCAAAAATTCATCCTGCGCAACCAAGTGGATTCGGCCAAGGCGATTTCGGCCTGAGGGAATTTTGCATGCCTGCGGTTCGGCGCCATCGGGGGCAGCGGTTCCACGACAAGGTCGCTGGTGCCGGCGCGTGCAGCTAACCGCGTCCGCCGGGAATTTGGCCCCAATTATGCACTAGGAAAAGTATTGAGGCGGAAATCACATGGAGAAGGCCCATGAGGTGGACATTTCTGATCCTGTGTGCCGGTTTTTTCATCACGACCCTCGTGCTCGCCATTGAGGATTATCAGATTTCCGCAGGTGTCGAGCGACTTTCCGAGCTGCGGGTATCGCCGGATTCGTCGCTGTCCGCCGACCCCAATCTGAGATTGGTCTCCGAGCACAGCCCGTACATGCGCGACGAACGCTAGGTTTGAACTGGCAGAAGCAATATTCACGCGGTGACGATTGCTTTGTTTTCGGCACGCGCAGTTACGCGCCCGGTGTCAACCGCATCCCGTCATAGGCCGGAATCACATTCGGCGGCAGGCTCTGGCGCAGCACCTCGTAATCCAGATCCGAATGCATGTTGGTGATGACGGCGCGGCGCGGCTTGAAGCGGTCGATCCAGGACAGCGCGTCGTTGACGCTGAAATGACTGGGATGGGCGGCATAGCGCAAGCCGTCGATGACCCAGAGATCGAGGTTTTCCAGAAGCGGCCAGCTCTCGGGCGGGATATCGCTGACATCGGGCGTGTAGGCGGCGTCCGCGATGCGATAACCAAGCGCCGGAATATTGCCATGCTGCATGATGAAGGCCGACAGCGAGAGCGAACCGCCCTTCCCTTCGATCGCGCGGGTTTCGCCGGCCTCGATCGAATGATGGTCGAGGATTGGCGGATAGTCGCTGCCCGGCGGCGACACGAAGCAATAGGAAAATCGCTGCATGATGTCCTTGCCGGTCGACCGATTGAGATAGACCGGGATGCGCCGGCGCTGATGCATCACCACCGAACGCAGATCGTCGATGCCGTGGGTCTGATCGGCGTGCTCATGGGTCAGGAACACCGCGTCGAGATGGTCGACATTGGCGTCGATCAATTGCTCGCGCAGATCGGGCGAGGTGTCGATCACCACCCGCGTCACCCCGCGATCGGAAGTCCGCTCCGCCATCAGCGAGCAGCGGCGGCGGCGGTTCTTCGGATTTTTGGGATCGCAGGCGCCCCAGCCGAGGGCGGGACGGGGAACCCCGGCCGAGGATCCGCAGCCCAGAATCGTGAGCGTCAGCGTCATGCCGCGGCTTTCGCAGGCGGTACCTTGGAGAACAGGCGGAAGAAGTTCTCCGTGGTCTGGCGCGAAATCTCCTCGAGCGAGACGCCGCGCGTCTCCGCCAGCACTTTCGCGACTTCGACGACGTAAGCCGGCTCGTTGCGCTTGCCGCGGAATTTGCCGGGCGCCAGGTAAGGGGCGTCGGTCTCCACCATGATGCGGTCGGCCGGCAGTTCGGCGGCGAGGTCGCGCAAGGCCTGCGATTTCTTGAAGGTGAGGATACCCGTGAACGAAATCGACAGGCCTAAGGAAATCGCCTTCATCGCCAGTTCCCGCCCGCCGGTGTAGCAATGCAGCACGGCGCGAAACGATCCCTTGGCCATTTCTTCTTCGAGGATGCGCCCGCAAGCCTCGTCCGCGTCGCGCGTATGAATGACCAGCGGCAGTCCGGTGGCGCGGGCCGCCGCGATATGGGCGCGGAAGCCACGCTCCTGCGCTTCGGGCGAGCCGTTGTCATAAAAATTATCCAGCCCCGCCTCGCCCAGCGCCACGACCTTGGGATGGCGTGTCAGCTCGATCAGCTCACCGGCGGGAATGCCGTCTTCTTCGTCGGCGTGGTGCGGATGGGTGCCGACCGAGCAATAGACGTCTGGAAAACGCTCCGCGATCTCGATCAGCCCGCCGAGCCGCCTTACCCGGGTCGAGATCGTGACCATGCGCCCGATACCCGCCGCGGCGGCCCGCGCCACGATCCCGTCGAGGTCATCGGCGAAGTCGGGAAAATCGAGATGGCAGTGGCTGTCGACCAGCATCGGCTCCGCCCGTTCACGCCGCCGGTTCGACGTAACGCGGGAATACCGGCGCCGGCGGAGGAAGCACCGTGCCCGGCAGGATGCGCACGCCGAGCGCCGCAAAATTGCGGGACTCGATGTCGTCGGGAATGCCGAGAATGTCGAGCATCTTTGCCGACGCCGCCGGCATGACGAATTGCGCGAGGATCGCGATCTGGCGGACGACTTCGGCCGTCACGTACAGCACCGTGGCCTGGCGTTTCGGATCGGTCTTCGCCAGCGCCCACGGCGCCTCGCCCGCGAAATAGCGGTTGGCTTCCGCCACCACGGCCCAGACCGCATTGAGCGCCTGATGAATCTGCTGGGTCGCCATCGCGGTCCTTGCCAGCGCGATCATGCCGTCGGCCTGCGCCAGGATCGCCCTGTCGTGGTCGCTGAATTCGCCCGGCTCCGGCAGCACACCGGCATACTGCTTGCCGATCATCGACAGCGAACGCTGCGCAAGGTTGCCGAGGTCGTTGGCGAGATCCGCATTGATGCGCGCGACGATGGCCTCGTGATTATAGCTGCCGTCCTGCCCGAACGGCACCTCGCGCAGGAAGAAGTAGCGCATCTGGTCGACGCCGAATTGATCGGCGAGATTGAAAGGATCGACCACGTTGCCGACTGATTTCGACATCTTCTCGCCCCTGTTGAACAGGAAGCCGTGAGCGAAGACGCGCTTCTGCACTGGAATGCCCGCCGACATCAGGAAGGCCGGCCAGTACACGGCGTGAAAGCGGATGATGTCCTTGCCGATGATGTGCACGTCGGCCGGCCAGTAGCGCCAGTTCGGATCGCTCTCGTCGGGAAAGCCGACGCCGGTGATGTAGTTGGTGAGCGCGTCGACCCAGACATACATGACGTGCTCGGGATCGGCTGGAACCCGCACGCCCCAGTCGAAGGTGGTGCGCGAAATCGACAGGTCTCGCAGGCCGCTCTTGACGAAGCTGACCACCTCGTTCCGGCGCGAGTCCGGACCGATGAAATCCGGCTGGTTCTCATAGAGCGCCAAAAGCTTGTCCTGATAGGCGGAAAGCCTGAAAAAATAGCTCCGTTCCTCGACCCATTCGACCGGCGTGCCCTGCGGCCCGCGCCGCACGTTGTCCTCGTCGACGGTGGTTTCGTCCTCGGCGTAATAGGCCTCGTCGCGCACCGAATACCAGCCGGCGTAACTGTCGAGATAGATGTCGCCGTTCGCTTCCATGCGCTTCCAGATCTCCTGCACCGAGCGATGGTGCTGCTCCTCAGAAGTCCGGATGAAGCGATCGAACGAGATATTCAGCCGTTCGTCCATCTCCCTGAACTGAGCGGCGTTGCGCGCGGCAAGCTCCGAAGGGCTCATGTTCTCCTTTTGCGCGGTCTGGATCATCTTCAGGCCGTGCTCGTCGGTGCCGGTCAGGAAGAATACATCCTTGCCGTCGAGCCGCTGAAACCGCGCCAGCGCATCGGTCGCGATCGCCTCATAGGCGTGGCCGATATGCGGCGCCCCGTTCGGGTAGGAGATCGCGGTCGTGATGTAGAAGGAGTTCTTTGCCGCCGGGGCCGACGGTCTTGCAACGCGCTGGGTCTGGTTGGCCGTGGTGCCGGCCTTGGTACCTTTGCTGGCCGTTACTTTGGCGGGCTTGCGAACCAGCGGCGACTGGACCGCAACCGGGGTCATGCTCGGTGTCGCGCTGGGCTTAGGCGATTTCGCTTTCTTCGTGGATCTCTTCGGCGATTTCTTTGCCGTTTTCTTCGTCGTCGACTTCTTCTCTGCGGATTTCTTCTTTGCAGCTTTCCTGGCTTTCCTGGCCTTCTTCGGCGCGCTCGCAGCCTTCTTCACGCGCTTTTTCGAGGCCGATGCCTTGACGCTGCGCTTCGATTTACCGGCCTGCTTGCGGCCTCTCTTCTTGGCAACTTTCTTCTTGGCCTTGGCCACTAGAAATTCCTCTTATTGCTTAAACCAGATTGTTGGGAATGACCGCCAGCGGGGCGCCTAGCGCGTCGCTTCCGCAAGTAACCCGAACACCGAGAAAACCAGCGGTTTTCGCTCGAGATTGTAGGATTCGGTGTCGCGCGCGGCGCGGTTGATCTTTTCCCACACCTCTGCCAGCCGTGCAAGGCGGGGAAGGTTGGCGTTGGCATTGGCATCGTCGGCATGCAGGCGGTCGCTGACCCAGCGATCCACGCTGTCGATGAAGGCCGCGAGCGCCACCCGGTCGCTGCCGCCGAGCGCGTCGCCAAGCGCATGCAGTTCGCGCGGATCGACCCTCGGCAGGGTCGAAAGCAGCGCCGCGGTCCGCTGCTGCAGTTTCAGGGCGTCGCCGCCGAGCAGCGTCAGCGCGCGCGCCACGCTTCCCTCCGCCGCTTCCGCGGCTTCGGCCAGCGCGGGATCGTCAGGGGGGATGCTCGCGGCCTCTGTCGCGGCGCGGATGACGTCTTCCGTCGCAAGCGGCCGCAACGACAGTTTCCGGCAGCGCGACAGGATGGTCGGCAGCACCCTTGCCGGCGCGTGGCTGACCAGAAGAAACAGCGATTGCTGCGGCGGCTCCTCGAGCACCTTGAGCAGCGCGTTGGCGGCATTCGGATTAAGCTCGTCGACGGTGTCGACGATGCAGACCCGCCAGCCCTCGACCGCTGCGGTCGAACCGAAGAACGAAATCGTCTCGCGCGTTTCGTCGACCGTGATCACGGTCCGCATCACACCCTTGTCGTTGAGGCTCCGTTCCAGCGTCAGGAGGCCGCCATGGGCGCCCGCCGCGACCTGGCGTGCAACGGAATCGGACGGATCGACCCAGAGCGTGTCGGCACGCTGCACATCGGCGCCAAGCGGATCGCGATGCGCGAGCACGAACCGCGCCATCCGATAGGCCAGTGTCGCCTTGCCGATCCCGGCCGCTCCCCCGATCAGCCAGGCATGTGGAATGCGGCCGCTGCGATAGGCGTTCAACAGAGCGAGCTCGGCATCGCGATGTCCTAACAGCGAAGTCGTCTCGCGCGGGTGAACCGCCGATATCTGGTTTTCGACATGGCGCGCACTCATGCTGAACTGGCCAGATTGCCCGCGCTGGCGGCAAACAAGCGCTCGCGCAAGGCGGCCCATATGTTGGCGGCGACAGCACCGGGCTCGGCGGTGGCGTCGATCAAGACGCAGCGTTGCGGTTCGCTGGCTGCGATCTTCCAGTACGCCTCGCGCAATTGCTGGTGAAACCTGACGTCTTCCGCCTCGAACCGGTCGGGCGCGCCGCTGCCGCGCCGCGCGGCCGCGCGCTTCATGCCGACCTCGACAGGAACGTCGAGAATGATGGTCATATCCGGCTTGAGGTCGCCGATGGTGACCCGCTCCATCGCGTTGAGCACGGCGGGCGAGACCTTGCCCAGGCTGCCCTGGTAGGCGCGCGTCGAATCCGAAAACCGGTCGCACAGCACCCAAATTCCCTGGCTGAGCGCGGGCTCGATCACCGCGCGCACATGGTCGTCGCGCGCGGCCGCGAACAACAGTGTCTCGGCGTCCGGGCCCAATAGCTTGCCCATGCCCGACAACACGAGATGCCGGATGATTTCGGCTCCCGGCGATCCGCCGGGCTCGCGGGTGACGATGGTGCGCAGCTTGGCGCCGTTCAGGCGCTCCGCCAGTGTCTTGATCTGCGTGGATTTGCCGGATCCCTCACCGCCTTCAAAGGTGATGAATCGTCCACGTCCCGGCGCTCTTTTGACCGCGGTCTCTGCCATTTCTAAAGTTTCTCGACGCCGAGGCGAAACATGCCGATGACGAGTTCGCTCGCCCCGTCGATTGCCCGCCGCATCGTCGATCCCACGCCGACGGAATCCGCCGCATAGAGCGGCGCCTCCATGGCGATATTGGCGCCGCGCCACACCCTGACCACGCCGATCTGCTGACCGGCCGCGATGGGGGAGCGAACCGGGCCGTTATAAACCACGCGCGCGATCAGCTTGTCGGTGCCGTTTTTCTGAACCATCACCTCGACCGGCTTGGGGCTGACCAGCTTGACCGAGCGGCTGTCGCCGCCGAACACCTTGGCATAGCCGATCGGCTGCTGCGCCGCGAACAGCGGCCGCTCCTCGAAATTGCGGAAGCCCCATTCCAGCATCTTCTTGGCTTCGGTCGCGCGGTCCTCGGAAGCCTCCAGACCGTTGACGACGACGATCAGCCGTATTCCGTTCTGGACGGCCGAGCCTACCATGCCGTAGCCGCCCTCCTTGGTATAGCCGGTCTTCAGCCCGTCGGCGCCCTCGAGCGAATTCAACAGCGGATTGCGGTTCTGCTGCCGGATCTTGTTCCAGGTGAATTCCTTCTCGCCGAACAGTTTGTAGTACTCGGGGTAGGTCTGGATGATGTAGCGCGCGAGAATCGAAAGTTCGCGCACCGTCATCTTGTTGCCGGGATCGGGCAGACCGTTGGAATTGGCGAAGGTCGACCGCGCCATGCCGAGTTCGCGGGCCCGCTTGGTCAGCATGTCGGCAAAGGCGCGCTCGTTGCCGGCGATACCTTCCGCCAGCACGATGCAGGCATCGTTGCCGCTCGGAATGATGGCGCCGTGCAGGAGGTCGTCGACGGCAATCTTGCTGTGGATGGCTGCGAACATGGTCGAGGTGCCCGAGGGCGCCCCGCCCTTGCGCCAGGCGTTTTCGCTGACGTGATATTCGTCGGTGAGTTTGACGTCACCCTGCTTGATGGCGTGAAAGACGGTTTCGACCGTCATCAGCTTCATCATGCTGGATGGCGCTCGCAGCTCGTCGGCGTTCTTTTCGAACAGCACGCTGCCGCTGGTGGCCTCGATCAGGATCGCGGTCGGCGCGTCACCGTCGAAACCGCCCTCTTCCTTCTTGGCCCCCTGCACGCTCTGGTTGGCGGCGTGGACCAAGCCGCCCCACCCGATGGAGGCTGCGACCATAGCCGCGATCAAACCGCGCCAGAACAGTGCAGGCCTGGGCTGAGGCTTTCGGGAGCTTGATGTTTCGAGTGCCATCGGCGGTGCCTTGAAGCCGGCGTTCTAACAGTTGGAAGTACCGCAAACAACACGGGTTTTGCCTGATGTTGCGGGGCGATTCGATTGCGGCGTTTATCAAACGATCCTATCGTGACACGCGGCCGATCCCCCAAACAAAATCTCGCAAACAAGGCGGAAATAGCGATGCCATCTTCCCGAACCATCTCCGCCAACGGGATCGACATTTTCCTGCTCGAACAGGGCGAAGGTCCGCTGGTGGTGCTTTGCCATGGCTGGCCGGAACTATCCTATTCCTGGCGGCATCAGATCCCGGCGATCGCGGCGGCCGGTTTCCATGTCGTGGCGCCGGATATGCGGGGCTTCGGCCGGACGAGCGCGCCGGCCGATATTGGTGCCTACAGCATCTTCGACACGGTCGGCGATATGGTGGCGCTGGTCGCTGCGTTGGACAAGAAGCAGGCCGTCATCATCGGCCATGACTGGGGCGCGCCGGTCGCCTGGCATGCGGCGCTGTTCCGGCCTGACGTTTTCAGGGCCGTGGCGGGCTTGAGCGTTCCCCCGCCGTTCCGCGGGCGCGCCCGCCCGCTCGACAGCCTGCGCGAAAATGGGATCACCAATTTCTATTGGCAATATTTCCAGACGCCCGGGGTCGCCGAAGCTGAATTCGAACGCGACATTGGCCTGACGATGCGGACCTTGCTCGGGCGCGGATTTTCCGATCCTTCGACCTCACTGTTCGTCCAGGACAGCAAGGGATTTTTGGGCGATGCGCAGTCCGACCGGCCGCTACCGGACTGGCTCAGCGAGGCTGACCTCGCTTATTTCACCGAGGCCTACCGGAAGTCCGGCTTCCGTGGCGGGCTGAACTGGTACCGCAACCTTGACCGCAATTGGGACCTGACCGCGCCGTGGCAGGGCGCGCGGATCCATCAGCCATCGCTATTCATCGCGGGATCGAAGAATTCCGTCATTACCGGCCTGATCGGCGCCAAGCGCGTCACCGAGCTGGAGCGGGTGCTGCCGAACCTGAGGCAAAAGCTGATCATCGAGGGCGCCGGCCACTGGGTTCAGCAGGAGCGTGCCGCCGAAGTCAACGCGGCCTTGATCGGTTTTCTGAAACAGACTCAGTAAAGGCCGCGGCCGGCCAGCAATTCGCTCGGACCGCGCGGGTCGACTGGCGCATAAGCGGAAACAGGACTGACGGATGGGGCGTAGCTGCCGTCATTTTCGTAACTGACGGCGCGCCGATTTTCGAGGATACGCCCAGCCGAACGCGGGCGGGCCGAAGCCGATATTTCGGAGGTCGCGGTGATCGAGGCCATGTCTGCCGAGGTGTTGCCGAGACTATAGGGCCGCTCCTGGGGCATCGGAACCTCACCGTGGATGGGACGGCCATGTGAGGGGACTTCCGGAATGAACGGACGGGCGGAAGCCACCCGGACCAGCGAGGGGGACGGCGCCGGTACGCCGGTGCGCAAGGTCGCCATCAACTGGCGGTCGTCGGAACCTTCCAGCGGGGCCCGTCCGACATATTCGACCCGGACGCGCGCCACGCCATTGCCTTTGAATTCAAGTAGTTCGGCGGCCTTGTTGGAGACATCGATGAGCCGGTTGCCATGGTAGGGCCCTCGGTCATTGACCCGGACGATCAGCGATTTGCCGTTGGTGAGATTGGTGACCCGCGCGTAGCACGGCATCGGCAAGGTTGGATGCGCGGCCGTCAGCGAACCCATGTCGAAAATTTCGCCATTGGCCGTCAGGCGGCCGTGAAAATCATCGCCATACCAGGAGGCCAGCCCCTCCTCGCGGTAATTGACGTCTTCCTCCGGCACGTAGACCCGGCCCGCTACCGTATAGGGCTTGCCGACGCGGTAGGTGCCACCGCCCTTCGGCACCGGTTCGCCGAATTCCACCACGCGCGGGCTCGAGGAAACGCCGTATTTGGGATCGACGCGGCCGGCGAATTTGCCCGATGAGGCGCAGTTGGCGAGAACCAGGCATGCCGCTACAGCAACGGCGCCTCGCGCCATCAGGAATATCTGATCTGGCCGTCGAATCCCCATCCGCCCCAATTACCATTCCACTGCGCAGGTGCCCACTCTCGGGCACTCAGCCGTTCACGCCCCGATGCAGCCCACCTCCGCATCGAGCGATGACGATATCGCATCGCGAACGCGGCGGAAATGGGGAGAGGCTCGGCGTAGTAAATCAATGGTTGCGATCGCGGCCCGTCGATCTACGGAGGTTTCGGCGCCAGGCTGGCTTGCAATCCGCGCTGGCGCTCCCTCACGAGGGGCGCCTTAGGAAGGGTGGCCGCGTGGTTTAAGGGCACCGACCTCAAGCGTTTCCGCGTGTGGACGCGTCAAGATTTCTATTCTGCTCCGGAGGTATGGGCGGATAGCCGGGAAACTTGTACCACCCCGGAGGGACGACCACATCCTGGCTGGGACGAACGATGACATGAGGGCGCGAGCGGTAGTGATGCGCTGTAGCGGCGCTGGCGGGCGCACACGGGCTGATCAAAAGGCCCAGGGCCAAAACAGAACGCATCGAACTTGCTCCACACGACCTGTTGTCGGGTCTTATGTGGTGCAAAGGCAGCACCGCCTCCATCCGTAACGGCTTCACAATCCATCACATTGGCAGATCACGAGCACATGCCCGCGAAAATCACCCTCGGCGAAATGCTAAACGTCGGGCGTTTGTGGTCTCCTGATCTATGCTCCGATTTCCGGTGCAGCACTCGACAACGATGAGCGCTGACCGCTGGCCGGACCGCATCCGGCTGTCCGATCTGGAGCGGGGACCCAACTTGGGTCCTGTTGCCGGCCTGTTCTTGATCTTGGAGCCGCTAAGTGCTTGATGTCGCGGCAACGGAAGGGTGGCCGAGTGGTTTAAGGCACCGGTCTTGAAAACCGGCGTGCCTGCAAGGGTACCGTGGGTTCGAATCCCACCCCTTCCGCCAGTACATTGTACTCCCCCTGTTCGCACTCGTTCGGAATTCACAGCAAAATCAGTGAGCTGATCGGAAGCGCAGTACTTCGAAGTTCGCCGATGTTCTCACTCGTCAGCCCGCTGCCCGTGGGTTTTGCCCATGGGTTCGGAGGACGGATTTCACTTGAGGATAATGTGGCTGGACGGCTGAAACCTCTCGACGTCGAAGGTCACACATCGAGCGGAAGGTTCGATTGCGCTAGGGAGCGCCATTTCAAATCGACGCTGGAACAAGCCGTTCTCGCCAGTTCGCAGCCGGCAAGGGAATTCGCAGTTTTGTACGTCCCGCCTGCTTGGACAAATTTTGAATGTCGACGTGCCATTCGCGATGCGAGTCGTGCAGCCTAGAGGCGATTGCCAAATTCTCGCCGTTGAATTGCGGGAATCAGCCGCAACGCGCTCTCCCGGGAGCTGTCGGCACGCAAAACAGCCCTGGGGTTTCCACAACTTTAGATGAGCACGCTTCTGGATATTTGATCGGCCTACACGCAGACTGATGCCGTTGCAGGGGGAGAGTTCAATGGCTCGAAATTTTGGAGTGCCGCGGCATACCTACGGCGGCTATCGCGGATCAATGTGGCCGCTCGTGGCCGTGACGTTGATCATGATCGGGCTGATCGACGTGGCCACTCATCTGCATCATTGGTGAGGACATTCGATCGGCGGCAAGATGCGTCGACGTTTCGCGATAAACAGAGACCGGCTCATTGGGACGGCGTCTGCGTTTGTCATCTGATTTATTGCTTAGCGGCTTCGCCGGGATCCCCCTTGGGTCCTGCCGGACCCATCGGGCCTGTGGGCCCCGGAGGACCTGCCGGTCCTGCTGGACCTGCAGGTCCAGCGAGGCCACAGTTTTGTATGAGCACCTCTCTCTTATCGTCCCCAGAGGTAATCTCGACCATGCAGGTGGAGGGGAACTCCAGTCCAATCCACCTAAACCCTCCAGTCGAAGTGCTCTCGACGTGCACCGTTTTGCTCGGATTGATTTTAATCTACACACTGGGGTCGCGCGGTCGCCTAACTCTTCCGACGATTGTTAACTCGCCGCGCGATATGGCGGCAGTCGTGATCAATATTTCTGCACGCGCATTTCCATTCCATGAGCACACACAGGCGGCTGCAATAGCTACGACGGCGCGAATAAGCCTTGCGGGCATGGCACATCTCCCTGCGTTCCATCAGTTTGATCACTAAATCTTAACGAGAAAAGAGCGCGACTGCTACCCGCTCGGCGAGGGGGTTATCACTGCGGGAGAAGTGCCGCCGGCTTGTCGACCTGGCGTGCGGCCGCGCTTCCATCATTCATTCTACGTCGACGCTCAGGATGAGTGGAGAGGTTGCGCCGTCCGGTGTGAGGTCGAACAGCTTTTCCGTGATGGTGGCTTGAACTATGCCCCCACCATGCAGCCGGCTTCCTCGTCGCAGGTGCACCAATCGCACCCCCGGAGAGCATGCAAAGAAGAATCAGCAGCGCAATGATCTTCATTTTCTCCTCCAGCAAGAGATCCGGTGCGGAGCGGTGTCGGTGCGGGCTGCCATGCGCCATTGAAGCGCCGTCTGACCACAGAGGCAATCGCCTCGGACCCAAAGCTACCGCCACGTCTCGAAAGGGAACCAGGTGAACGCATTGCCCCCTTGGCAGTCTGCCAAACAGGACGGCAAAACGCGAGGCGAGTATGGCTTCGCTGGCGCATCTTCCCGCTGATCGGCAGTCGGCGATGGCGTAGCTGCTCGTTCAGTCCCCTGCCCGCACCCGTGGACAGAACCGTAGTTTGCGGACTTGATGATGAATTCTTGAAGCATAATCAACACGGTTGACAGGACACCCCTTCCGCCGGCCAGCTTCGCAGGACGCCGTTACCGCATCCCCGCCACGATTGCGTATCGTGATTGCCACAATCCCGGGGCATCACGTCCCGGTGAATCGATTCTCCCCAAAGCTCACAACAGTTCTGCTTTGCCTCGCCTGCCTGTTGCTGTCGTCCTGCGCCGGCAGAACTCCGGGCGAGCATATCGCGGACATGCCGCACTGGATGGGCGGCGAGCCCGAAGGCGTGCCGCCGCGGCCTGGCACACCCGAATATGATGCCTGGATGGCCGCCCGCGCCCAGGAAGCGGCGCGACCGAAGACCGGCCAGCCCAAGACCGATCACTCCAAGACCAATCAATCGAAATAGCGCCTCGCCTCTCGTCCTCCCAAACGCGATTGCGAACCACCTTTCCTGTGCACGGCGCACGCGGCGCTATTGCCCGCGACTGCGGGTTACGAAACAGTCCGCGTCGTGGCGTTGCGCGCGGGGGCGTGAGATGCGTAATCAGGATGCGGCATTCGACTATCACCGCTATCGGCAATTGCTTGCGGAAGCGGTCGACGAGAAGAAGCGGCTGGAACTGATCTACGTGCTGATCGAGGAGCGGGCCAGGGAACGGCTCGAAGCACAACGCGCCAGCGATCGGGCCGCCATGACCGCCTCGGTCATTGCCACCGTGCTTAGCGCCTCAAGGGGCTGAATTTTCGGCCGATCGCCGTTCTGGCTGGCTGGCCCGGCGCCTTATTCCGATTCAATTAACGATGTGTCTCAATCGGCCATAAAGGCTTTGCGGCTAGAACCTCGCGGGCCCGATGTATTTCAGGGCCAACAAACGGGAGGTTTCTATGAGCATGATTTCTGTCGTTTCGATGCGTTCAACGGGTGTGGTTCGCGCCGACGACCGTTCACCCAAGTCGGTGGCGTTGTTCTGCTGCGTTGGGCTCGCGGTGTCGCTCTGCCTGATCGCGTCCGGCATGGACCTGAGTGCCGGCTGGGTCTAACCCCTCCGCGCTTTCCTGGCTTTTTGCGTGGCGGGCCCTTGCGGCCCGCCATTGCTGTTTCGGGCTCTTTTCAATCTCGTCAGCGACTTCCCTTTTTGTCGGCGCCGATACCGCCTTTCAGAGCTGTTCGGTTGATCGCTGGATGTCCTTCGAGGAACCGGATCGGAAGATCAGATCGCTGCTTCAGCGAAAAGTTTGTCATCCGTCGTGGGATGACGCAGCTCTTGCGGCATTGCAACGAAACTGACGCCAATACGGTTCTTCTGAATCCAGGCGATGTTGCATTCGCGCACCGAAGAGTCCCTCGCCATCACCAGGCGGAAGCGCTGCGGAACAAAGGCCGGGTTCGGAACATCGATCGCCGCGCCCTCGACCGAGATATTGCGGACCACGCAGCTGATGACGGAACCGCCCGATGATACGTAGGCGGGTTCGTTGATCTCGGTTCGCGGATGTTTTCGTCGCTCTTCCATGGCCTTCGGTCCTGCTGGCGCCGTGCAGGCGGCTAGCCTAGCGCAAATCCCTAAACAAATTAGAATGGTCCTGTCAGCAGCCGTCTTGTCGCTTTGCACCATTGGCTGGCCGCCAGTGTCGGGTCACACCAATTCAGCGCGAACCATCCCTCCCCACAATCTGCGGTGGATCGCTTTGGTCATTCCCCGCGACTTGAGATTCACACTCTTCCGTTCGCCGCGCCGGCGGCGTAGCATCCAGACACCGGCGATGTGTAGGCGCGACGCACGCTGCAGAAAAAAACGAACATGCGCCAAGGGGAAAACGCCATGTTCGAGATACTCGATCGACGCACGAGTCTGTCCGGCAACCAGATCAAAATCCTTGCCGCAGCCATTATCGGCGACGCGCTTGAATTCTTCGATTACTTCCTTATCGGCTTCGTGCTCGCCTTCCTGATCGGGCCGTGGAAACTCACTTTCGGACAATCCGCTACTGTGCTGATGAGTTCCGGCATCGGCGCCATCATCGGCGCCTATGCTTGGGGCTGGCTTGCCGACCGCGTCGGCCGCCGCAAGGTTTTCATCGGCACCGTGCTCAATTTCTCCATCGCTACCGGCCTGCTTTACTTTACGCCGGACAATGGCTGGATCTATCTTTCCGTAATGCGCTTCTTCGTCGGCCTCGGCGTCGGCGGGCTCTATTGCGTCGACCTGCCGCTGGTGCAGGAGTTCATGCCTTCGTCCAAACGAGGCTGGGTTGGCGGTCTCGTGACCTGCGTGATTCCGCTCGGCGTCGGCCTCGGCGCCGTCATGGGCGCACTGGTGGGTAGCGGCGATTGGCGGCTGTTGTTCGCCATCGGCGTGCTGCCGGCTCTGCTCGTGCTCCTCGTTCGTCTCTGGGTGCCGGAGTCGCCGCGCTGGCTCTGCCGCCAGGGCCGTTACGAGGAGGCGCGCAACTCGCTCGCCTGGGCGCTGCAGATGGAACCGTCCACGCTGCCGTTGCCGACAGCGGCCGACGCCGGTCCGATCATCAAAAGCAACTGGCTTGAACTGTTTAGATATCCGCGCAGCCTGGTTGTCTCCTGGCTCGGCAACGCCGGCGCGCAGACCGGCGTCTACGGCCTCACGCTGTGGGCGCCGTCGCTGTTCGTGCTGTTGCTGAAGGTGACTCCGCAGGAAGCGTCCAAGATGATGATCCTGCTCTCGGTGTTCGGCTTTATCGGGCGGCTTTCGTTCTCGTTCTTCTCGGAAATGATGGGACGGCGCAACGCGGGCGGCCTGCTCGGCTTCGGCGCGGGGGTCATGACCATCGTGGCCGGCTATAATTACGACGCGACGATCATGGGCGTGTCGGCATTCTGGCTGCTGCTGGCCTTGACGTTCTTCTTTGCCGATGGCGGCTTTGCCATAGTCGGGCCCTACGCCGCGGAAGTCTGGCCCTCACACCTGCGGACGTCGGGCATGGGTTCGGCGTACGGCTTCGGCGGCATCGGAAAGATCATCGGGCCGGTCGGCCTCGCCTTGATCGTGGGTTCCGGCAATTATCTCAAGCCTGATGTGCCCTTACCCCAGATTCCGACTGCCTTTGTTTATCTGGGCTGCTGGTTCCTGATGGCCGGGGCGGTGTATTATTTCTTCGGATTGGAAACCAGGGGCAAATCGATCGAGCAGATCGACCGCGAATTGGCCGTCACAGCCGGTCTGCCTGCAGCCACGGCCTCGATGCGACAGGCGTGACCTTGGATACGCTGATCGCGACTTCCGCCGACCTTGGGGGCGACCGGACCGTTGTTGCGCGTGCCGAGGCGGTGCGCGCCGCAGTGGCGGCCGCTTCGAACGAGATCGAGAGCACGCGCCGGCTGCCGCCGGCGCTGCTCGACCAATTGCACGAGGCGGGTTTGTTCCGCCTCCTGCTGCCGCATTCGTCGAACGGGATCGAGACCGATCCCCTCACCTTCTTCCACGTCATCGAGACCATCGCGCGCGCCGACGCCTCGACCGCGTGGTGCCTCAGCCAGGCCGGCGGCTGCGCCATGTCGGCGGCCTATCTCGATTTGCCGGTGGCTCATGCGATCTTCGGCAGCGACCCGCGCGCGGTTCTCGCCTGGGGACCCGGACCGAAGGTCAGGGCGGTCGAGTGCGAAGGCGGCTACGAGGTCACGGGCGTGTGGTCCTTCGCATCAGGCGGCCGCCATGCGACCTGGCTCGGCGCTCACTGCCCGATCTACAGGGCGGACGGCACGCCAAGGCTCGACGCCAACGGCGTCCAGTTGGAACGCACCATGCTGGTGCGCAACACGGACGTCGCATGGACCGACATCTGGAACACGGTCGGCCTTCGCGGCACCGCCAGCGACCAGTTCGCGCTCGAGGATTTCTTCGTCCGGTCAGACCATTCGATCACCCGCGAGTTCGACCAGGAGTGCCGTGAGAGCGGACCGCTCTACCGCATGGGCTCCGGCACCTGCTACCAGGTTGGCTTCGCTGGCGTCGCCTGCGGCATCGCCCGCGGTGCGCTCGACAGTTTTGTCGATGTGGCACGCAACAAGGTGCCGCGCGGCTTCAAGAGCCCGCTGCGCGACAATGCGGTGGTCCAGTCCAATCTGGCGCAGGCCGAGGTCAATCTCCGCGCCGCGCGTGGCTTCGTGCTGCAGTCGATGGCCGACATCTGGAAAGATCTCAGTGCCGGCGCCACGATCACGGTCGAACAGCGCATCACCGTCCGCATGGCGGCCACTCACGCCATCCACAAGGCGCGCGAGGCGGTCGACTTCGCCTACAATGCCGCGGGCGCCACCGCGATCTTCGAGAACCACCCGCTGGAGCGCCGCTTCCGCGATATCCACACCGTGACCCAGCAGTTGCAGGGCCGGCTCAGCCATTTTGAAACCGTCGGCGCCTGGATGATGGGCGCCGATGCCGACCTCACCTTCGTCTAAGGAGAAGATCTATGCCGCTTGGCGTTCTGCAGCATTTCACCATCGAGCCCTCCGATCTGGAGAAGACCAAGGATTTCTATTGCGATGTGCTGGGGTTGGAGAACGGTGAACGCCCGCCGCTCGATTTCCCCGGCTACTGGCTTTATTCCGGCGGCGTCGCCACGGTACACCTGATGGGCACGCGCAAGCCGCGCGACGGCATCGTGGTGCGCGGCACCGAGAAGAAATACGACGATACTGGCCGCCTCGACCATATCGCCTTTGCCGCGACCGACGTCGAAGGCGTGCGCAAGCGCCTGCAATCGAGAGGCGTGAAATTTCGCGAAAGCATCGTGCCGCGCACCGGCGACACCCAGTTCTTTCTCTACGATCCCGACGGCGTCGGGGTGGAGCTGAACTTCCCGAAGGCGTAAAGCCTCGTCCCATTGTCAGGTTTCAGTTCGGCCGGCGAGCCGCCGGCCGAACCCGTTTGACCTGGAAGCGCGGACGTCCAACGTCCCGAAGTCATTCTCGTCTGACAGCTTGCGGCGGCCGCTAGGGCGACGCCTGACCTGCGTCCGGATTGTGCTCCAAAGAACACAGTGGCGAAGGTTGTTCATGGATTTAACGTGTAACGGCCCTTTTCCCGAAGAGGCCATCAGCCTGCCATCACTCGGGCACGAAGTGGCCAGCGTTTCCTCAATTTTGCGTGAGGAATAGAAGAGCCGCGCCGCTGCGGCAGGATAGTCGGGTGCTGTGCCTTCCACCTACCCCAGGGCCCACGTACCCGGCTATCCGCTGCCGCTGCGACCCGCTCGCGCATGCATTCTCGGTCGCTGACGGGTTCTAGTCGAGCCCGCGCTCATGACTCAAGCGGACCATTTCCTCGATGAAGGTCTGCTTTTGCTTGTCGTTGAGGCTGGCGAAGAGCGGTTCGGCCGCGTCGGCGACGTTGCGCTGGTCCACCGCGCGGTCGTTCAGGAACTGCGCTTCGTTGCGCATCTGCTCGATGATGTCGTCGGGCGGGTCGCGCTTGGCGCGCGCAATTCGCAGGTTGAGACGGTCCGCGCCATTGTGGCCGAGATAGTGCATCGCGCTGCTGAAGCCGGCCCAGTTCTTCTCCTGCTCGGCGGTGAGATTAAGTTCGGCCTTGATCCGGTCGATATTCGCATCGCTGTTGGCGACGATCTGTTCGGCCGTCAGTTGCGGCTCGCCTTGCTGCTGGGTCAGTACAGCCGCCTGCTTGTTTGGCTTGGCGGCCTTGCCGGCCTTCGCCGTCTTCGAGGCGCCGCCCTGTTTGGCACTACCCGGGATATTTGCCGCAGGCGCGGCTGGCTCATTCTTGCCGACACCGAGTACACCGGTGAAGACACCGACCACTCCGCCGATCGCGCCACCGAGCACGCCACCCACCGGTCCGGCGGCCTTGTTGCCGGCCTGTGCCCCCTGCTGAACGCCCTGAACCACCTGCGCATCTGCCGCGGAAGGTGCGCCGAGAAGCAGGACGACAACGCCGCCGAACGCGAGGCGCCTTGTCAGATGCGCTCGCGCTGTCGATGTCGGGCTGATCATTTATTGGTCTCCATGGTCGGTCTTGAACTGCGGGCGGAGCGAGGGTTCGGGAAAGGTTGGGAATCCCGTCGCCATATCCCGACAATATCGTCCTCGCACCGCGCAAGTCTACCGTCCACCGCTTTCGCCCCATCGAGAAACTGTTGCCGCGCGAGCCAGTTACACCAAACGGAGACAGCACGGCCGCGGTATTGCACACCGCCCCGATCGATACCTGGCATCGATGTGTGCGCCGCAATATTCAGGTAGCTCACAAACGGATTGCGCGTGGAACCGGTGCCGCGGCGCGTTGGCACACAACGTTAGTCTAGGGTTTGGTGCCAGCTGATTTCTCGACAGACGTCGGCAATTCTGCTCTGATCTCGCAACACAAAACTTCCGCGCCGTCATGCCAGCTCAGCTCGCGTGTCGCAAAGACGGAGGAAAAACCAAAACATTTTGGCTCAGCAGAGAGGGAAAGCCATGTCACGGAGAAAGCTGTCTCGACGACAATTCGTAGCTGCTACCGCACTAACGTCCGCTGCGATGATCACCGCGCCTTATGTCCGGGGCGCCTATGCGGCCGGCAAACTGACGATGGGCTTCTGGGATCACTGGGTGCCCGGCGCCAACAAAGCCTCCACCGACCTCGTCAATGAGTGGGCCGCCAAGGAGAAGGTCGAAGTTTCCATCGACTACATTACGAGCCAGGGCAACAAGAACCTCCTGACCATTGCCGCTGAAGCTCAGGCGAAATCGGGCCACGACATCCTCGCGATGCCGACCTGGTGGCCCCACGCGAATTCCGAATATCTCGAGCCCGTCAATGACATCATGGAGCCGCTGATCAAGCAGAACGGCACGGTGAACGGCACGGTGCAGTATCTCGGGCAGCTCGACGGCAAGTGGCTCGGCGTTCCCGCCTGTGTCGGCAGCCAGATCAAGGGTCCCTGCTCACGCATCGACCTGATGAAGAAGTACGCCAATATCGACGTTCAGGCGATGTATCCGGCGGGCGCAGAGCCCAAAGCGGACAATTGGACGCTGGACACATTCCTCAAGGCAGCGGAAGCCTGCCAGAAGGGCGGCTTTCCCTTCGGAATCGGCCTCGGTACAACGAGCGACTCCGTCGATACCGCCGGTGCCATCTTCGAGTCATTCGGCGCCAAGCTCGTCGACGCCAAAGGTAACGTGACGGTCAAGACGGACGAGGTGCGGCAGGCGCTCGAATTCTACAAGAAGCTGATCGCCTTCCTGCCGCCGGATGTGGGGGCTTGGGACGACGCTTCCAACAACAAATGGCTGGTCGCAGGCAAGGGCGCCATGATCATGAACCCGCCGAGCGCCTGGGCGGTTGCCAAGCGTGACGCGCCGCAGATCGCGGAACAGTGCTGGACCCACGGCTTCCCGGCCGGACCGAAAGGGAGGTTTGCGCCGTTCCTGCCCTACTTCTGGACCACCTGGAACTTCTCCAAGAACAAGGAGGCCGCGAAGAGCCTGCTGGTTCATCTGTCGCAACCGGCGTCGGTTGAGAAGATGGTCGAAGCCAGTGGCGGGTACGACTTGCCAGCTTTCGAGAAACTGACGACCTTGAAGGTTTGGCAGGAGGAGGGTCCGCCGAAGGGGACGCTCTTCCATTATCCAAATCCCTACAACCATCAGAAATTGTCGATCGCCGCCCCGCCGGCACCGCCGAAGATCGCCCAGCAGATCTATGCGCAGGCGACCCTCACCAAGATGTGCCTGAAATATTATCAGGGCGAGTCGATGGAAAAGACACTGGCCTGGGCGGAAGGCGAGTGCGAAGGCTTCATGCGCAGTTGAGGCGAAGGATTTCGCCGCAACGGCCCGCTCGATCGCGGCCCGCTGCGGCGCGCATCCATCCATTCTTCACGATCGGGGGCCGGCGTGCAGCCGGCTTCCGGCCTGAGATGAAAACTCGCGAGGAAAATGCATCATGGTTGACGTCGCAGTTCAGCCCAACAGCGTTGCCCGTGCTGGAGGCGCGCGCAAACGCACAAGTCTGCGGACGGCGCTAAAACGGAAGTCGACCGCGGCGTTTCTCATGACGCTGCCGCTGATCCTTCTGATCAGCGTTCTGGTTCTCTATCCCGCGTTCTACTCCCTGTATCTGGCGACGCTGAACAAATCGATGCAGCACTTCGTCGGCCTCGGCAATTTTGAATTCCTGTTCAAGCGCGACACCTTCTGGCTGGTCGTCAAACAGTCGTGCATCTTTGCGATCTCGGCCGTCGTGTTCAAGGCGCTGATCGGCTTCATCGTCGCGCATTTCGTTCACAACATTCCGGCTAAGGGCCAACGCAAATGGCGCGGCATGCTGCTGGTGCCTTGGGTGATTCCTCCGGCGATGAGCACGCTGGCGTGGCTATGGCTGTTCGACCCCTCCTACAGCGCTTTCAACTACACCCTGTCGTTTTTTGGTATCGGACCGATCCCATGGACCGGCGACGCCAACTGGGCCCGCTTCACGGTCATCCTGGTCAACATATGGTATGGCGCACCGTTCTTCATGATCATGTACCTGGCGTCGCTGAAATCGGTGCCTGATCAGCTCTATGAGGCCGCAGCCATCGATGGCGCCAACTGGTGGCAGCGCATCTGGTACGTAACGCTGCCGATGATGCGCAACATCATCGCAATCACCACGCTGTTCTCGCTCATCGTCACGTTTGCGAATTTCGACATCGTGCGGATCCTGACCGCCGGCGGGCCGCTGGATTACACCCATATCTTCGCGACCTGGGCCTTCCGGGTGGGGATCGAGGGCAGCGATATTCCGCTCGGCGCCAGCGTCTCGCTGTTCATGGTGCCGATCCTCGCGGTCGCGGCGATCTTCATCCTGCGCGACGTCAACAAACGCGGGAACGAAGCCTGATGACAAGCACAATCGTGATCGACAAGGCCGCGCCGACTCGCAATGTCAAATACGGCAGCATGAGCCGCGACCGCACCTGGGCACTACGATGGTCGTACTTCTTCCTCACCCTGTTCGCAATCTTCTCGCTGGTGCCGCCGCTTTACATGCTGATCACCTCGCTCAAGGGAAGCGCGGAGATTTCCGCGGCGACCAATCCCTGGTGGGTGTTTCATCCGACGCTGTCCAATTACATCGAACTGTTGACGTCGAACCAGTATCTCAGGTTCTTCCTGAACTCGGCGATGGTTTCGATCTTCGTCGTGACCATCACGATGCTGATCAGCGTGCCGGCCGCATTCGCTCTGGCGCGGATGCGGTTCTGGGGCTCGGCCACGCTCGCGACCGGCGTTTTCCTGACCTATCTCATTCCTGACAGCCTGCTGTTCATTCCGCTGTTCAAGATGTTTGCCGTCATCGGCGACTGGACCGGGATCCAGCTGATCAACAGGTGGTACGTCCTGCTGTTCATCTATCCGACGCTCACGGTGCCGTTCTGCACCTGGATCATGATCGGTTATTTCGCCTCGATCCCGAAGGAACTCGACGAGGCCGCCATCATCGACGGCGCGTCCTGGTTCCAGACCCTGACGCGGATCTTTATTCCTGTGGCCCTGCCCGGCCTGATCGCCGCGACCATCTTCGCCTTCACGGTGTCCTGGGCGCAATTCCTGTATCCCCTGGTGTTCACGACATCGACCGATCAGCAGGTGCTGCCGGTCGGGATCATCACCACCTTGATCAAGGGGGATGTCTTCAACTGGGGACAGATCATGACCGGCGCCCTGCTTGGCGCAGCGCCGCCGCTGATCATTTACGCGTTCCTGATGGACTACTACATCGCCGGGCTGACTGCCGGCGCGACAAAGGGTTGATGCTCATGGCTGACGTGACGTTGCGTAAGGTAATCAAGCGCTATGACGAGGTCGAGGCGGTGCGCGGCATCGATCTCGATATCGCCGACCATGAGTTCGTCGTGCTGGTAGGTCCCTCGGGCTGCGGCAAGTCGACCACGCTGCGGATGATCGCGGGG
>JBGPSI010000016.1:0-47139 GCA_041490045.1 Bradyrhizobium sp. | reverse complement strand
TTGTTGGTCAGCGACACCAGCGAATAGGCGCCCTCGATCGCGCGCAGCGCCTCGATGAAGCGGTCGATGAAACGGTTGCGCGGCGAGCGCGCCAACAGATGCAGGATCACCTCGGTATCGGTGGTCGACTGCATGATGGCGCCGTCGCGCACCAGTTGGCGGCGCAAGGTCAGCCCGTTGGTGAGATTGCCGTTGTGGCCGACCGCGAACCCGCCGGCATTGAGCTCGGCGAACAGCGGCTGCACGTTGCGCAGGATGGTCGCGCCTGTCGTGGAATAGCGGACATGGCCGACGGCGATCGGGCCGGGGAGGCGTTCGATCACCTCGCGGCGGGAGAAGGTGTCGCCGACCAGACCCAGCCGCCGCTCGCTGTGAAAACGGGTGCCGTCGAAGGAGACGATGCCGGCGGCCTCTTGGCCGCGGTGCTGAAGGGCGTGCAATCCGAGCGCGGTAATGGCGGCGGCCTCGGGATGGCCGAAAATGCCGAAAACGCCGCATTCCTCGCGCAGCGTGTCGCCGTCCAAATCCGAATCTAGCAAGCTGGAGTCTGTCAGATCGATCGGACCCAAATCGCGTTTTTCCGGGTCCGGTTGGTATTGTGCGGCGTCTTCGGAAGGGCTCGGTTTACAGTCCATCGCGCCTCTCTTTTGGCCTGGTTTCACCGCGCTGCGGGTTTCTCGATCAGCTTCTTGAGGCTGTCGCGCGCAGGCTTGGTGTAACCATCGCCGGACGCCGGCGGGGCCGGCTCGGTGTCAGTTTGCTCTTCGTCTGGTTTATTCTTCTTGAATTTCTTCAAGATGGTGTTCTCGGGGTCGTCAGGCAAGAGCGACATTAACCAATCCCCGGTTCCCTGCAGGACCACCCGGGACTTGGCCCCGGTGACCCAGTCGGGCCGCTGCTTGTCCGGGACCAGCCAGGAGAAGAACAGGAAGGCGACGACCACGATCAGGAGGCCCCTTGCGAGGCCGAACAGGAACCCCAGGGTCCGGTCGAGGGCGCCGATCCGGGAATCCAGGATCATGTCGGAAATCCGCACCGTGATGATGGAGACCACGATCAGGGTACCGACGAAGACGCCGGCCACCACCACCACGCTGGCGACGGTGTCGTTGTTGAAATAGGTCTTCGCGGTCGGCAACAGCTTGCCGAAGGCGTAGAGGGTGACCAGCGCCGCCGCGCCCCAAGCCGCGATCGACAGGATTTCGCGCATGAAGCCGCGCACCATCGCGAGCAGGCCGGAAATCAGCATCACACCGAGCAGGACGAGATCGAGTATCGTGATTGGCATCGGCTAGTCAGGTCCGCCCGTGAGTTCTAAACCGCGAATCGGCATGTCGGTGCCGTGCCTCAAATGAGGGGCAGATGGCCCCTCTCGCAAGGCCGGAAATCGCGCCATCCCGATCCTCGCGCGCGGGTGGTATAGCGGCGAGGGCGGGGTGCGTCACCTGCGGCTAGCCTTCCTGACGCCGGAATCTCGCAGGTGTGGCATTTTTCTCCACTGCCGCGGGCTCGCGGTTGCTGTCCCGGTTGCCTCTCGGGGTTCCGCGCGCGGCAATCTCTGCGACCAGGGTGGTCAGTCCGCCCACGGTATTGAGCGAGAGACCGGCGTCGCCGCCGACCTCGCCGCGGGCCGATTCGGGCAGCACGGCGCGGCCGAAGCCGAGTTTCGCCGCCTCCTTCAGCCGCGCCGACGTCTGCGCCACCGGGCGGACCGCGCCCGACAGCGATATCTCGCCGAAATAGACGGCGTCCGTCGGCAGCGGCGCATTGACCAGCGACGACACCAGAGCTGCGGCGGCCGCGAGATCCGCCGCCGGTTCCTGGATGCGCAGGCCGCCCGCGACGTTCAGATAGACGTCATGGCCGGAGAGTTTCACGCCGCAATGGGCCTCCAGCACCGCCAGCACCATCGACAGCCGGCTCGGGTCCCAGCCGACCACCGCGCGGCGCGGGGTGCCGAGCGTGGTCGGCGCCACCAGCGCCTGCAATTCCACCAGTACCGGGCGGGTGCCCTCGATGCCCGCGAATACCGCCGTGCCCGGACTGCCGAGATCGCGCTCCGACAAAAACAGCTCGGACGGATTTGAGACCTCACGCAGGCCGAGCCCGGTCATCTCGAACACGCCGATTTCGTCGGTGGGGCCAAACCGGTTCTTCACCGCGCGCAGAATCCGGAATTGCTGCGAGCCTTCGCCCTCGAACGACAGCACCGCATCCACCATGTGCTCCACCACGCGGGGACCGGCGATCTGGCCGTCCTTGGTCACGTGCCCGACCAGGATGATGGCGGCGCCGGATTTCTTGGCGAACCTGATCAGCGCCTGCGCCGAGGCGCGCACCTGCGTCACCGTGCCCGGCGCGGATTCCACCGTATCGGTCCACATGGTCTGGATCGAATCGATCACGATCAGCCGCGGCACCGCGCCTTCCGACAGCGTGGAAACGATGTCCTCGACCGAGGTTTCCGCCGCGAGCTGCACCGGCGCATCCGCAAGCCCCAGCCGCTCGGCGCGCAGCCGCACCTGCGCCACGGCTTCTTCGCCGGAAATATAGACCGCGCGATGCCCGGCCCGCGCCATCAGGCTGGTGGCTTGCGTGAGTAGCGTCGATTTGCCGATGCCGGGATCGCCGCCGACCAAAAGCACCGAGCCGCGCACAAACCCGCCGCCGGTGACACGATCGAGCTCGGCCATGCCGGACGGCAGGCGAGGGGCGTCCTGGCTCTTGCCGGTCAGCGATTCCAGCGCAAACGTCCGGCCTTTGCGTTTGCTGCGGATCGACACCGGCATCGAGGTCGCGCCGGTGGTGTCCTCCTCGGCGAGCGTGTTCCACTCGCCGCAGGACTCGCACTTGCCCTGCCAGCGGTTATACGCCGCGCCGCAGTTCTGGCAGACAAAGGAGAGGGATGATTTGGCCATGGAGGTACGCCAGATTCGGTTGTTCTCATTTTGTTCTATAACTGATTAAAGATCAGTTCGCGACAGAAAACAGACTAGGCGTCGGACTCCAACTCCCTACAAAGGCTCCGCTACGGCGGGAAACCGTTCGATCACGTAACTAATTCTAACCACCTTCTTGAGATTCTGTCGGCACTTGAGGGAATCCAATGGCCGAAACATCGATCGAATGGACTGACGCGACTTGGAATCCCGTGGCCGGCTGCACCGTTCTTACTGCGGGCTGCACGAATTGCTACGCCATGCGGATGGCGGCCAGGCTTGAGGCAATGGGCACCCCAAAATACCGCGGCCTCACCCGGAAAAGCGGGGGGCGGGCGGTCTGGACCGGCAAAATTCGTTTGGATGATGCCTCGCTAGACATCCCGAAAACTTGGTCGAAGCCTCGCAAGGTTTTCGTCAACTCTATGTCCGATCTATTTCATGATGATGTTCCCATTGAATTCATCGCTCGGGTTTGGGACGTTATGAAAGGCACGCCCCGGCACACGTATCAAATTCTCACCAAGCGCCCTGAGCGCATGGCACAAGTTTTGGTCCAACCATCATTTGAAGTACTTCCGAACGTCTGGCTCGGGACTAGCGTTGAGGACAGTCGCGTTCTTCATCGGCTTGAAGCAATTCGACAGGTCCCGGCAGCTATCAGGTTCGTTTCGCTTGAGCCGCTTAAAGGTCTTTTTCCCAGTCAGACGATCCAAGGATGCGGTTGAGCGCTGTTCGCTTTGAAATATCGACCTTCGAAAGTTTGACGGTCGCTTGACGATAGAGTCCGGACAAAGAAAACAAATACCAGACATCAATTGCTCGGGTTCTTGCAATAGACTTTAGCGTCTCCCAGTCGACGTCCATCCCGTATGGATCGAGAAACAGTACTGCTCTCGTTGTTGACCACGATGTTTCACGGATGATCTTTTGAATCGCTTCATTGGCATCACCCGGGATGACTTTGATATCTCGCAAGGGATGCTGTGCCTTCAGTTTTTCCAGCGCAGCAGCAAAGCTCTTTTTCTTTTCGATGAAAATCAACCTATCAAAAGGCGGCGCCGTATCGATGGCAATTTGGGCGGAACCGCGCAGGCGTTCGATACGTTCCGGCGCGGGCGGATCGCCAAATAAGGTCGCCGGCAATGCTCTATGCGTTACAGTTCGCGAACCAGTTCCGGCAAAGGCATCGATGTACCAAAGCTGCTTAAATAGCTTTCTCAGCGCTCGCGTGTACGCATTTAGATATGATGCAATAACCGACAGCTTTAATTCGGTATGATGCCCGCCGAATTCATGGTCGACTTGTTTCACCGCGCCTCTAACTAGCAGATGTGCGCTGCAACGCAGCTTTGAGTATGTAGAGAAATCGCGTTGCGAGCTATTGATGGTGTCGCTGCTTCAGGTTGAATGCAAGTTTATTTTGCGAAATCTTCAGGGTCTCGGCAATGGCGTCTTCGAGCGCGCCGCGGTCGCTGGGGCGTGACGATGGTGATTAGGTTGTCGCGAGTATCTTTGGATGTTTCTGCAAGGCTTGCCTGGCGTTAAAGAGATCACCGAGCCTGAATTCGCTGGCTTCTCGATCTCCCGCCGCCGGGTATCGAGCATCCATCAAGGCCCGCCGCGCCGCCGCTTCGATGAGGTTTGGACAGAACAATGAGCCGTTTCTGGAGCAATCTGACGCACGAGCTGAGGCCCTATGTACCGGGCGAACAGCCACGCATGGCGGATCTGGTCAAGCTCAACACCAATGAAAGTCCGCTTGGTCCTTCGCCTCGCGCGTTGGAAGCAATTCGCGGCGAGGCGACGGATACGCTGCGGCTGTATCCGGACCCACAGGCTACCGCGCTGCGGGCGGCCTTGGCCGCCTATCACCAGGTGCGGCCCGAACAGGTGTTCGTCGGCAATGGTTCGGACGAGGTGCTGGCGCACGCCTTCTCCGCTCTGCTGAAGCACGACGCGCCGCTGCTCTTCCCTGATATCACCTACAGTTTCTATCCGGTCTATTGCCGCCTGTTCGGCATCGCCTACGAGGCCGTGCCGCTCGATCAGGCCATGCAAATCCGCGTTGCCGACTATCGCCGGCCGGCCGGCGCGCTCATCCTGCCCAATCCGAATGCGCCAACAGGGGTTGCGCTGTCACGGGCTGAGATCGTTACCCTGCTCGAGGAACATCCTGACGCTCCCGTGGTGATCGACGAGGCCTATGTCGATTTCGGCGCCGAGACCGCGGTTCCGCTGGTCGGCTCCCACCCGAACCTTTTGGTCGTTCAAACCATGTCGAAGTCCCGGGCCTTGGCCGGCTTAAGGGTCGGCTATGCGATCGGCGATGCCGACCTGATCGAGGCGCTCACCCGGGTGAAGGACAGCTTCAACTCCTATCCTCTTGGCCGGCCGGCCCAGGCCGGCGCCATCGCCGCCCTGGAGGACGAAGCCTGGTTTCAACAGAGCCGGGCTCGCGTGATCGAAGGCCGGGAGCGGCTAACCCGCGGACTGGTCCGGCTTGGCTTCGCCGTGCTGCCGTCCTCCGCCAACTTCGTCTTCGCGCGTCATCCGGTGCATCAGGGCGCGGGGCTGGCCGCCGCGCTGCGCCAACGCGCGGTGATCGTCCGCCATTTTCCCGCTCCGCGCATCTCCGACTATCTGCGGATAACCGTGGGCACAGACGGGCAGATTGACCGGCTGTTGTCGGCTCTGTCGGACATCCTGGGCAGCGAGCCGTAATCCGCCTTTCATCGATGAAAGAGAGGCGGCTTACGCCTCCGGCTGACCCGTCGCTCGTTCATCGACGATCTGCCCGCCGTCATAGCCGCACGCAACACGTCCGAGCGCCGCACGAAATGCTTCGGTATCGACCGTGGACGCCAGGGCCGCGAACTCGTCGGGTTTTGTAATTCGGCGCGCGCGACTCAAGAGGGACGTTATGAGCTCCGTGTCGAGATAGGGCAGGCTCGCCCAGAAGCCGCGCGCGAGGTCTTGGGCCAACGCGTGATCGGGATGCTGCTTGTTTTCGGGGGCACGGCCTATCTCGTACATGTGACGAACCGCGTGCCACGGCGCCCGCTGGGACGGAAGGCGCGCCATGATCTCGGAATGTTCCTCCGCGACATAGAAGCGGTTGACGGTGTCGAACAGAACGAAGCGGTAGCCCTGAGCAAGAAGGAACGGCTCCCAGTCCTGCCAGGCCGGCTCTGACGACACGGGTGCTACCGCTTCGGCGACGATCACTTTGGGTCGAAAGCGCTTCCAATCGCCACCGAACAGGACATCGCCTTCGGCACCCTCGACGTCGATCTTGAGGAAGTCGATGGAGCCCACATCGTGCCTTTCGCATAAATCGGCCAGTGTGGTCACAGGCATGCGAACGGTCTGATAGTCGACGCCGAAGGCTTTTGCTTTTTGCGCAAGCGATTGCCTGGTCGTCGAGAGCCCGTGCAGACGCTCCACCGCATAGAAGTCGGTTTCGCCGCAGTGGCGTCCGACCAGGCCACGAACCACGAGATCGCGCGGCCGCAGCCGCTGGTACAGCGCGGCAAGTTCCGGCTGTGGCTCGACTACGATGCCGTTCCAGCCGCGCTCGTAGAACCAGAATGACACATTGTCCGCAATCGGATGCCCGGCGCCGACATCGATGTAGGTCCCGGTGGTCCTTCCCGCGAAGGCAAGCGAAAGATGATAGTCCTCAAGATTCTGCGCGTAGGATAGGTCCATTCGCATCCTCGACTCTTTTTGGCTTGTTGATGCATCCTGAGCCGACGGGCCAGCGCACACAGCGGCTTGTCGGCATTCTGTCCGTTTCTTCATTGTGCTCTAATTTCGGAACTTAGTGTCAAGACTCTCCGCGAAAATTTCGAACGATAGCGGTGATGTCGCCTGTCGGCAGGTCAAAAGAGACTTCGAGCAGGAGGCATTCGATGTCCGCGCTTCCCCCGATAGCAGAGCTTCACGGAGGTGACGGCCTTCATGCGTTGTGCGGAATACCCAGTTTCGCGTCCGCCGCTGCAAACGCGCGCCTCTACTGGTCCGCTGGAAAAGGCTTCAAGAACCCAAACAAGAATTTAGGCCGATGCTCTGCCGTCGCGTTCGCAATGCCGGACCGATCATAAACGCTGTTTAGAAGGCCATGACGCGCGTCGAATGCCGATAGATGGCGATCGGTGATCCAGGGTAGAGCCGTTCGCGCAAGAGTGAAGTTCGCTCGATGAGCTTTCTTCGATGCCGCGCCCACATAACGGTTGTCTAGAAAAATCCCTCAAAGGAAACGTCCTTAACCGAGCAGCAGTGATCGCCGGCGCGAATTCTCCGCACACAACACTACGGAGAATGACAATGACTACATTCAAAATTCTGATCGCAGCGACGCTGGTGTCGATGGCCACGATAAGTTCTGCAAGCGCGCAGTTGCCGCCTTGGGCGATTGCGAACCCGGATTCGTTTCAGGCGCAATATCCTGACCGGGATGTCCTGAATGGCGGCCGGCTGACGCCGGCAGGCCGGATGGGCCTGGAGTTGCCCCGCGGTGCGGCGCCTGTTTTTGGGGCGCACCACGTCTATCGGGCATACAGAGCCCGTGCAGGTGAAAGGTGAGCCTGAACCACATGACCAGGATGCGACCGCCACGCGGCGGCGCATCCGGCCGTGACAGTACTTGCGGTTCTCGGATTTTCGAAAACCCGTCCTCTGCACTTTTCACCGTGCGTTTTTTTGGTATAGGCTCACGAAATGACGGTGCGGCCAAGTACCGCGACCGCTTTTTGGGAGGAAGGCATGACTTTTTTCAAGTCCACGGTTGCTCTCGTGCTCGCACTCGGCGCGACGTTCGCAACGCCAGCACTCGCGCAGAAGAAATATGACATCGGCGCGAGCGACACCGAGATCAAGGTCGGTCAGACCATCCCGCTCAGTGGACCGGCTTCCGCCTACGGCAGCATCGGCAAGGTGCAGGCCGCCTATATCCACATGATCAACGAGCAGGGCGGAGTCAACGGGCGCAAGATCAATCTCATTCAGTACGACGATGCCTACAGTCCGCCGAAGACGGTCGAGCAGGTGCGCAAGCTTGTCGAGGGAGACGAGGTTCTCACCACCTTCCAGATCATCGGCACGCCGCCGAATGCCGCGGTCCAGAAATATCTGAACGAGAAAAAAGTGCCGCAGCTTCTGGCCTCGACCGGCGCGACACGTTTCACCGATCCGAAGAATTTTCCATGGACGATCGCTTTCAACCCCAACTACCAGTCGGAAGCGCATATCTACGCAAGATACATTCTTGCCAACCATCCGGACGCGAAGATCGCCATTCTCTATCAGAACGACGACCTCGGAAAAGATTACGTCAAGGGGCTGAAGGACGCGCTTGGGGCGAAGGCTTCGAGCATGATCGTCGCCGAGAAATCCTACGAATTGTCCGATCCGACCGTCGACTCGCAGATGGTGACGCTGAAATCTTCCGGGGCCGACCTTTTCTATAATATTACGACGCCGAAATTCGGCGCGCAGGCAATCAAGAAAGCTGCCGAACTCGGCTGGAAGCCCGTCCAGATTCTCGACATCAACGCGACGCCGGTCAGCCAAACCCTGGTTCCGGCCGGCGTTGAGAACGCCAAGGGCATCATTTCGGTCAATTACGGCAAGGACCCGCTCGACCCGCAATGGGCCGGCGATGAGGGCATGAAGCGCTACAAGGCTTTCATGGCGAAATATGCTCCGGCCGAGGACGCCAACAGCGGCATCGCGACTTACGGCTACTCGACCGCGGCGCTGCTTGTGCACATACTCAGGCAGTGCGGCGACGATCTCACGCGCGCCAATATCATGAAGCAGGCGACGAACATCAAGAACTACGCCGCTGACCTCGCGCTGCCGGGCATGACGATCTCCACCGAACCCGATGATTGGCGCATCAACAAGCAATTCCAGATGATGAAGTTCGACGGGCAGCGCTGGGTACTGTTCGGGCCGATCCTGACGGACGAATTCAAGACGAACTGAATGACTCGCGTCGATTGCGGTCATTTCAAATTCGGGGCTGTTTGGTTGTCGCCAGTGATGGCGATCGGTTGAATCCGCCGTCAAAAGCAGACATCGAATGGCAGCCATTCGATGTCCGCTCTTCGCAAGGCGACGGCTACGCCAGCCTTTGCCGGAACTGGCTAATCTCGTTCGATTGCGTCGCCGTTGAGCGACCCGGGTTTATTTGGCCTGGTCGGCCGTGCGCGCCGATTGGTTCAGACCCGCTCGGCGGCCGGAGCCGTATTTTATGCAAACGCCGCGTTCCACAGCATGGACAGGCCGGCCGCGAGCATGATGGCATCCATCACCAGCCGGAACGCCTCCGGCTCAAGCCGCAACACAAAGCGTTTGGCGATGAAGGCGCCGAACATCAGCGAGGAGCCGGCGATCAGGCCCTTCAGCGCGATGTCGCCCGTCAGCGCGCCGAAGCGCTGAAACGTCACGGATTTGCTGAAATAGAGGCCGAGCGAACTCGCCGCTTCGGTAGCGAGAAACGCACCGCGGGTGAGGCCGTAGAACAGGAACAGCGGCACGCTTAGCGGCCCGGTCGAAACCACGATGCCGGTGAGATAGCCGATGACCGCACCGCCGAGCGCGAGATGCCACAGCGAGAATTTCAGTTGATGCCGCGCGAGCCAGTGCCGCGCCGGCACCATCGCAATCAAAAACAGCCCGATCGAAATGTCGACTGCGCGCGGCGGAAGCGCCAGCAGGGTGCGGGCGCCCAGCGCCGCCGCCGGAATGCCCGTGATCGAGTAGGCGGCGCAGGCGCGCCAGTCGACCTCGCGCCACCAGGCCAGGATGCGCGACAGATTGGCGAGCACGGCGGCGACCGCCATGATCGGCACCGCCTGTTTCGGGCCGTAGGCATAGACCAGCACCGGCATCAGCATGATCGACGAACCGGTGCCGACGACGCCTGAGATGGTGCCGGCGACGAGCCCGACCGCGAGGACGAAGAGGAAGTTCAAGGCGCGTATCTCCCGCGAATCGGCGCGATGCTAGCCGGTCATTGCGGGGAGCGCAGCGACGAAGCACGAATGCACGCATGGCGAGGTGACCCGGAACAGCTTGGTTAACCGGCCCTCACCGCGAAGGCGAAAAGACCCACGATCCCGCGTCCGATCCATTAAAAATTGATGCGTATTCAATTCAGATCACCGAGGACTTTGACCCATCATGAACCGCCAGAACACGCCACCGCTGCCCGCCGCCGCGCTTGAAGCCGTCGCCAACATGGCCCCGCGCGACGAGACGCCGGAGCAGATGAGCTTCCCCTGGTACGCCTCCACCATGCTGGCATTTGAATCCTTCGAAGTGATTCGTCTTCGCCTGGAAAAACTCCTGATCGGTGGCGATGCCGCGGATCACGAAGCCCGTCTCATGGTGAGCGAGAAGATCGATGCCATGTTCGAAGCCGGCGCGAACCTGATGGCCGGCGCAACGCCCGCTTCCATCGTCGACCGCTATCGCGAGCATGTCGCGGCGAATACCAGGCGTCTTTCCGCTATTTGAGCACGATCCACGCCGGAGCGTGGTCGCTGGCGCCTTCTTCGCCGCGCACCTTGCGGTCGACGCCGGCCTTGTTCAGGCGCGGCGCGATGGCAGGGCTCAGCAGGAGATGATCGAGCCGCAGGCCGGCATCGCGCGGCCACCGGTTTCGCTTGTAATCCCAGAACGTGTAGATCGGCTTTTCGGGGTGCAGTTCGCGGATCGCGTCGCACCAGCCCTGTGCCACGAGCGATTGGAACGCGGCGCGGCTCTTCGGCTGGATCAGCGCGTCCTTGTCCCATGATCTCGTCGGATAGATATCGAGCCCGGTTGGCGCGACGTTGTAGTCGCCGGCGAGCACAGTCGGAATCTCCTGCTTGACGAATTTCGCGGCGTGCGACTTCAGCCGGGCGAACCAGTCGAGCTTGTAGTCGAATTTAGGCCCGGGCTGCGGATTGCCGTTCGGCAGGTAAATGCTGGTGACGACGATGCCGTTGACGGCGGCCTCGATATAGCGCGCCTCGCGGTCGTCGGAATCGCCGGGCAACTGGTTGCGGATCAGCACGGGATCGGCGTTCCGCGCCAGGATGGCGACGCCGTTCCAGGTCTTCTGCCCGCGCCAGACCGCGCCGTAGCCGGCCTTGTCGATCGCTGAGAGCGGAAACTCGGGGTCGGTCGCTTTCAGTTCCTGCAGCGCGACCACATCGGGCTTTGCCGCGCGCAGCCAGCGCAAGAGATTGGGCAGGCGGCGGTTGACGTTGTTGATGTTGAAGGTTGCGATTTTCATGGCAGAGTGGCGGATGTCTATCGGTGAAAAGGGAGGGATGAAATGCCAAAACTTGGTTTCGCCGTGGTCGCCATCGCGCTGGGATTTTCCACCGCCGCTCTTGCGCAGACGCTGACTGCGGAAGAGCAGGCGGCCTGCAAGGCGGATTTTCAAAAGTACTGCAAGGGCACCATGCCCGGTGGCGGCCGCATCATCGCCTGTCTGAACAAGCAGTACGCCGAACTCGCCGCGCCCTGCAAGAAGGTGCTCGACGCGCAGAAGAAGTAGCGAACGCGCAAGCGAAAGGCGCTAGCTCGCGGCGGCAACCGCTGCGGCCTCGGCCGCGCCGCCCTTGTAGACCCGGGCATAGCGTCGGCCGAGGCTGGTGAGGACTTCGTAGCCTATGGTGCCGAAATGGTGGGCGAGTTCGTCGATCGTGATGCCCTCGCCGATCAGCGTCGCCATGTGGCCGCGCCGAGCGGCGTTCTTTTCGAGGTCGGTGACGTCGACGGCGATCAGGTCCATCGAGACGCGGCCCGCGATCGGGCAGCGCTTGCCGGCGACGATCACCTCGGCGCCGCGGGTGCCGTCATTGCTGCCGCCGGCGCGGAAATATCCGTCGGCATAGCCGGCGGAGACGATCGCGAGTTTCGTCGGCCGCCGCGCAGTCCAGGTTCCGCCATAACCGACGGTCTCGCCTTTATCGATCGAGCGGATCCGCACGATGCGCGCCTTGAGGTCGACCACGGCCTGCATCGGGTTGTCGGCTTCCGGCGTCGGATTGATGCCGTAGAGCCCGGCCCCCGGCCGCACCAGATCGAACTGGAACTGGGCGCCGAGGAAAATTCCGGACGAATTCGCCAGCGAGGCCGGCACGCCGGAGAAAAGGCTCGCGATCTCGCGGAAGGCGGCGAGCTGTTTGGCGTTCAGTGGATGATTGAGCAATTCGGCGCAGGCGAGGTGGCTCATCACAAGCGTGATGCCGTGGTCGCCGGCATTGATGCGGGGGATGATGCCTTGCGCTTCCGAAATCGTCAGGCCGAGCCGGTTCATGCCGGTGTCGATATGGATGCCGGCGCCGCCTTCCCAGCCCGAGCGGCGGCAGAACACGTCCCATTCGGCGAGTTCGTTGAGATCGCCGATCACGGGCCGGGCGTTGACCTCGGCATAGGCGTCGCCGCAGTTCTGGAAGAAGCCGTCGAGCACGTAGATGGCGGCCGAAGGCACGGCGGCGCGCGCGGCGCGGGCCTCATCCACGGTGGCGACGAAAAACGTCTTGCAGCCGGCGCCGGCAAGCGCCCGGGCAACCGGATCGAGGCCGCAGCCATAGGCGTCCGCCTTGATCACGCCGGCGCATTCGGCCGGCACCGCGGTTTTCTCGAGCTTGCGCCAGTTGGCGACGATGGCGTCGAGGTCGACGGTCAGGACGCCGGTGGCGGGCGCTAGCGCCGCCGCCTGACTGGCCTCGGGCGACAGCGGCTCGCTGACCGATTTCGGGTCGGGGGCGATGTTCATGCCGCCGTTTTACGCGCGACCGTGCGGCGGTTCAACCGGGCAGCCGCTTCAATAGGCCCGATCCGGAAGCTGGCCGTCGGGGGCGAGATCGCCGAACCGGGTGACGTTGGCCTCGAAGTGCAGTTCGACGGTGCCGGTCGGGCCGTGGCGCTGCTTGCCGATGATGACTTCGGCCTTGCCGTGCGCGAGGTCCATCTCGGTCTGCCACTTCGCGTATTCCTCCGTGCCGGCGCGAGGTTCCTTGTTGGCGAGGTAATATTCCTCGCGGTAGACGAACATCACGACGTCGGCGTCCTGTTCGATCGAGCCGGATTCACGCAAGTCCGACAGTTGCGGACGCTTGTCGTCGCGATTTTCCACCTGGCGCGACAGCTGCGACAGCGCGATCACGGGAACATTGAGCTCCTTCGCCAGCGCCTTCAGGTTGGTCGTGATCTCCGTCACCTCCTGCACGCGGTTGTCGTTGCCGCGCTTTCCCGAACCTGAAAGCAGCTGGATGTAGTCGATCACGATGAGGTCGAGCCCCTTCTGCCGCTTCAGCCGCCGCGCCCGCGCGGTGAGCTGGGAGATCGACAGGCCGCCGGTTTCGTCGACATAGAACGGCAGCGACTGCAGCTCGATCGAATAATCGCGGATCTTTTCGAAATCGCCCTCGGTGATGCCGCCGCGGCGGATCGAGCTCGAGGGAATGCCGGTGCGCTCGGCGATGATACGGGTGGCGAGCTGTTCGGCCGACATTTCGCAGGAGAAGAAGCCGACGACGCCGCCATTGACGGATTTCATGGTGCCGTCCGGCTGAACCTCGGCGCGGTGCGCCCGGGCGACGTTAAAGGCGATGTTGGTGGCGAGCGCCGTCTTGCCCATGCCCGGCCGGCCGGCGAGGACGATGAGGTCGGAAGGCTGCAGGCCGCCCATCTTGGTGTCGAGGTCGCGCAGGCCGGTGGCGATGCCGGAGAGTTTGCCGTCGCGCTGGAACGCCTTGGCGGCCATGTCGACGGCGACGGTCAGCGCCTGGGAAAAGCGCTGGAAGCCGCCATCGTAGCGGCCGGACTCGGCCAGTTCGTACAGCTTCCGCTCGGCATCCTCGATCTGGGCCCGCGGCGCGAAATCCACCGGCGCCTCATAGGCGACGTTGACCATGTCCTCGCCGATCCCGATCAGATCGCGGCGCAGCGCCATGTCGTAAACGGTGCGGCCGTAATCCTGGGCGTTGATGATGGTGGTGGCCTCAGCCGCGAGGCGGGCGAGGTATTGGCCGACCGTCATGCCGCCGATGTCGGTATCCGCAGGCAGGAAGGTCTTGAGCGTGACGGGGGTGGCGACCTTGCCCATCCGAATCAGGCTGCTCGCGGTCTCGTAGATCGTCTGATGCAGCGGCTCGAAGAAGTGTTTCGGTTCCAGAAAGTCCGACACCCGGTAGAATGCATCGTTGTTGACGAGTATGGCGCCGAGCAGGGCCTGTTCCGCCTCGATATTGTGCGGAGCGCTCCGATAGGCCGGGGTTCCGGCGTCGGGAGCGAGCTTCAGAACGTTCGAATCAAGTGCGGCCATGTTGCTCGAGTGTTCGTGGAACTTTGGCAGATACGGGGCGGCGATAAAGCGCCCGTCTTGCGGCAAGCGGAAGCGCCGGGACGCCTTATGCACGATTCACACAATGCGCGTGCGGAATTCGTGTCACCGTGACGCCATGGCGCTTGACGGGTTTCCGCGCGACCGACAGGCGGGCAACTGTGATCATTCGAAAATGGAAGAAAACGGATTTGAAATGGAAGAAAACAGCGGGCGCGGCGTGAACCTTATCCCGCCGGGGGGATACCTATTCCAAGGGCAAGGCGTGCCTTGAGCCCACGATCTCGGTGCTGGATCAGATCAGAACGAGATAGATCAGCGCGATCAGGGCCGCTCCGACGCTCCCGGCGATCAGGGCGTAGTCGGTGCCGAGGTCGGCCTTGGGGCCGAACGATTTGGGGTCGAACGATGATGGGTAGGTTCTCTGGGTCATGGACGAGGCTTTAGGACAAGCCGCCGGGACCCACTGTGAAGCACCTCACACATGGCCGATTTTCTTTGCGGCATGATGGTGAGGAACGGACGGCCGGCTTCCGGATTGGTATCGGCGCGGTTAGGCAGGATCAGGCGATGGGCCAGCGACTTCAGACTTGGAAACCGGCGGCCTGGAGACCAGAACCTTGGAAATCCGGGGACGGCCAAAGATTGTGGCTGTCGATGCTGGTCAAGGCGATGGAAGAGGCGTCGCGCCCCGAAATTCGCAAAATCCCGTGCGATCCAAAGATACTGCTCGCGCTTCGAGCCCAGCTTGCGCGCCCGGCCTCGCCCTATCCCTACGGTGCCTCGACTTACAGCCTGCGGAACTGACAGCCTGCGGAACTGAGATCCGCCTGCGCCCAGCCTATTCCCCGGCGATTTGCAGCCGGGGCCGCTGGCCGCGCTCGATGCCGCGCAATTTTGCTTCTTCACCGCCGATGTAATCGCGCGTCATCGGCACCACTCCCTGGCGTTTGGTGAGCTGGATCTGGAAGTTCATCATGTTCTGCTTGCGGAACGACATCTCGGAGCAGGCGAGATAAAACTCCCACATCCGCGCAAACCGCTCATCATAGAGCTGCACCGCTTCCTCGCGCCGGGCCATGAAGCGCTGACGCCAGGCTTTCAGCGTTTCGGCGTAATGCAGCCGCAGGATTTCGGTGTCGCAGACCAGAAGGCCCGCGCGCTCGATCGCAGGCATCACTTCGGACAGCGCCGGGATGTGGCCGCCCGGGAAGATATATTTCGAGATCCAGGGATTGGTGGCGTCGGGACCCTCGGACCGGCCGATCGAATGCAGCAGCATCACGCCATCGTCGGTGAGAAGTTCGGCGCACCGCCGGAAATAGGTTTCGTAGAAGTCGACGCCGACATGTTCGAACATGCCCACCGACACGATGCGGTCGAACGGCCCGGTCACGTCGCGATAGTCCTCGAGGAAGAATTTCGCCGTCAGATTTTTCTCGACCGCGCGCGCGTTCGCCACCTGCAACTGTTCGCTCGATAGCGTGATGCCGGTGACACTGGCCCCGGTCATCTCCGCCAGATAGAGGCTGAGTCCGCCCCAGCCGCAACCGATGTCGAGCACGCGGCTGCCGCGCTCGATCAGGAGCTTCGCGGCAAGATGGCGTTTCTTGGCGAGCTGGGCATCATCGAGGCTTGCGTCCGGCGTCTCAAAATAGGCGCAGCTGTATTGTTTGTCGGCGTCGAGGAAAAGGGAATACAGCCGTCCGTCGAGATCGTAGTGATGCGCGACGTTATCTTTCGAGCGGCTCCGCAGATTGACCTGCCTGAGATGCCTGACCAGGTAGCGCAGCCACCACTGCAGCCTGGCCCAGCGCGGCACCATGTCGGGTTGATCCATCAGGATCGCCAGCGCATCCGCGATCGTGCCGTTTTCTACGACGAAGGTGCCTTCCATGTAGACTTCGCCGAGCGCAAGTTCGGGGTTGAGAAGAACTCTGCGTTCGGCCTCGGTAGTGAGAAATCGCGCGGACACCGGCTGGCCGGTTCCATCGCCGCAGCCAAATCTTGCCCCGCTTGCAGTGGTAAAGTTCATCGCGCCGCGGCGAATGAACTGCTGCAGGCAATAACGCAACATACGGTCCATCGAAACCACCAAACTTTAGCGATCCCAACGAGGCTAACGCACCGGCCGTCACACTCGGCGCATGTGTGGCCGAATGGTCCCACATGCCATTTATTCAATGATAGGGATGACGAAGCGTGCGCGCTAGTGCGTTGTACACAAAGCGGATATTCCCGAATGGCACGTTCACGCGGTTGCGTCATAAGTGCGCTTCCATTCGCGCGACAATCGGCTAAAAGGTGACCGCCGCCGGTGCCCGATTTGGGGGCACTGGAAGCGATTTCCATAGCTGGAGAATAGGGAATGTTGAGCCGAGCGCTCAGTTTAGCGACGGTGACACTTCTGATCGGCTGTTTCGGGGCGGATCCGGCGCTCGCTCAGGCGCAAAATCTCGAGGCCGGCAAAAGCCCCTCCCAGATTTTCGCCGGCACGTGCACGGCCTGCCACAAGGGGCCGCGCGGTCTGTTGAAGACCGTGCCCGCGGGCTCGCTCCAGGGTTTTCTGAAGCAGCATTATACGACCAGTCCGGAAATGGCGTCGCTGCTCGCGGCCTTCCTGATCTCCAACGGGGCGACCGATACCCGCTATGTCGGGGGCCAGGGTAAGCCGGGCAAGGATGAAAAATCTGAACCCATGCCCGGCGGCCCGCCCGAGCAACCCGACCGATTTGGCCGCAGGTTGCGCCCCGCACCGGCCCAGGAGGCCGCCAGGCCCGAAGCCCAGCCGAAGGAGGCCGCCAAGCCTGAGGCCGACGGCCCTGAGCCCGCACGCCACGGCCGCAACGCCAAGCGCCCGGCGCGGCCGGGAGAGATGCCTGCCGCGGAGGGACAAACTCCGGAGCAGGCGGCCAGCGAGCGCGGCCCCGATGGCCGCAGATTGTCGGCCAAGCAGAAACTGAGCAAGCGGGGCAAGCCCGGCGGCGAAGAGCCGCCCAAATCCGAATCCGGGAAGACCGAGCCCGCGAAGACCGAGCCCGGCAAGGAAGAGTCTGCAAAGGGCGAGGCGGCAAAGGAAGAGACGCCCAAGAACGAAAGTGCCAAGACTGAGCCGAGCAAGACGGAGCCGAGCAAGACTGAGCCGGGCAAGGCTGAGCCGGCCAAGACTGAGCCGGGCAAGACCGAGACGGGCAAGACCGAGATGGACAAGACCGAGACCGGCAACAGCGATACCGCCAAGATCGATAGCGGCAAGCCGGAGGGCAGCAAGCCTGACAGCATGAAGCCGCCCGCCGAGGCTAAATCCGAATCCGCGAAGATCGAGACACCGAAAGAGCCGGGCGGCGGCCAGACCCCACTGAGAGCGGATCCCCTTCCCCCCGTCACCCCCGCGCCGCAGGCTTCCCCGGCGGTTTCCGCGGCCGCCTCCAGCGGCACGGCGGAACCCTCTACCGGACCATCGGCGCCGCCGCCGGCCGTGGCGGCCTCGGCGCCACCTCCGCCGCCTGTGGCCCCGGCAGGGCCGCCGGCACCCCCGATCTCCCAATAGGATCCGCAGGCCGGCGATTGCTGCCCGAAGCCTTGCCTTGACCAGCTCTAGAGTATCACTCTAGAGTAAAAGTCTAATCAGGGACAGGGAGGCAACATGGCCGCCGGCGCGCGCGAGGATTTACTGGCTGCGGGATTGGCGGTGTTCGATCGCGACGGTTTCGACGGCGCGACGGTCGCGGCCATTCGGACCCAGGCCCGGGCCTCCAACGGCAGCTTCTTCCATTTCTTCGCATCGAAGAAGGAACTGGCCGGCACTCTGTTTCTGGAAGTGCTGCAGCGCTATCACGCGGCGATAGTGGCGGCGATCGACACGTCCACGTCCGCCGAGGAAGGCATCGGCCGTCTGATCCGCGCGCATCTCGACTGGGTCGCGAACAACCGGCGCGAAGCCCGCTATCTGTTCGAGATATCCCTCAGCGAATGGACCGACGCCGTTCGCGAGGCGCAGCGCGACCGGAATTCACGCCTGGCGGAAACCGTCGAGCGCTGGCGCACGCCGCTGGTGGCGCGCGGCGAATTGCTGCCGATGACATCTGCGGTGTTTCTCAGCCAGATCATCGGGCCGGCACAAATCTTCTGCCGCGCCTGGCTGTCGGGCCGCGACCGCGGCGATCCCCGGATTCAGGCCGATATGCTGATCGCCTGCGCGGTGCGCGCGCTGGCCGCCCCGCGATCCCATCAGAGCGCCGAGGGCCCGCCATGACCGAAACCATCGACGAGGACTTCCTGCCGATCGCAACACGAATCCGCGAGAGCCTCGGCCAGCAGGGATTCATGGCTCACATGGGTGCCGAACTGACCGAACTGGCACGCGGGTCGTGCACGCTCGCCGTCGACCGGCGGCCGGAGCTGCTGCAGCAACACGGGCAGTTCCACGGCGGGGTCACCGCGTTCCTGGTGGACAATGCGACCACCATTGCCGCGGCGGCATCCCGCGGCCAGCCCGCGCTCACGGCGGAGTATAAACTGAACCTGCTGTCGCCCGCGTCGGGCCGCCGCCTGATCTGCCGGGCACGGGTGATCAAGCCCGGACGACAGGTCGCGGTCGTTGCCGCGGATGTGTTCTGCGTGATCGACGGCATCGAAAAACACACCGCGACCGCTTTGGCTTCGATCGCGATGCTCGAGAAGCCGCCGGCACGAATCCCAAGCCCGGCCTGATGGAGCATGATTCGGAAAAAGCGGAAACCGGTTTTCCTAAAAGATCATGCTCAAAAAAATGACCTCAGAGTCTGGTTCAACTCAGTTGAACCAGACTCTGAGGGCCGGGTTGGGCAATGCGCCTTGATTCAGGTGCGAAGAGCCTGGGTTACTTTTCCGACGCAGCTTCGCCCTCGGGCTCCTCGTCGCGGCGGGCTTCGGGGTCGAAGAACTCGCCGGCCGCGGCCAGCGCTTCGGCGGCGGCATCCTGGTCTTCCTGACGGGTCGAGATGTCCTCGCCGCGATTGATGCGTTCGGCCTCGTCGGCGCTGCGCGCGACCGTCACGCTGACGCCGACCTCGACTTCCGGATGCACGGCGATCGCGATTTTATGCTTGCCGATGGTCTTGATCGGTGCGTCCAGCATGACCTGGCTGCGGCTGATGGTGACGCCGTCGGCTTCAAACGACGCGAGGATGTCGCGAACCGACACCGAGCCGAACAACTGGCCGGTCTCGGAAGCCTGACGCAGCACCACGACGTTGCGGCCGTCGATCTTCTCCGCGACCTTGGTTGCCTCGCCCTTGGCCTTGAGGTTGCGGGTTTCGAGTTCGGCCTTCATGCCGTCGAACTTGGCGCGATTGTCCGCGGTGGCCCGCAGCGCCTTGCCGCGCTTCAAGAGAAAGTTGCGCGCAAACCCGTCCTTGACGCGGACGACTTCGCCCATCTGGCCGAGCTTGGCAACACGTTCCAGCAAAATCACTTCCATATCGGTTCTCCTTCGAATGTGGTTAGAGGTCAAAGTCTAGGTTGAAGATCGGCGTTCAGGATGCGGGCAGGGGCGGTGGCCTGCGTTGCAGGTAGCGCCGGCGAAATCCGAAAGCGGCGTCCGCGAGCCCGACAATCGCCATCAGGAGCACGGGCCAGACGAACATCGCTACGATGGCGTAGGTACAGCCGAGCAGGAACGCCCGGCTTTTCAGGGTCAGTGTCAGGGTATGCAGGACCGCGAAGCCGGTGAGCGCATAGGCCATCGTCAGGGCCGTGGTGAGGATCTGCGCCAGCAGCGCAGGCATTCCGCCGGCGAAGCTGAACGCGACCGCGACACACAACGCCGCCAGCGTCATCGGCGGCAGTTCGACGCTTTTCAGGTCGGGCCAGGGACGATGCAGCCGCCCGGAGGTCGCGGTAATTTTTGCCGCGAGCCAGAGGCTGAGCGTCAGCGTCGTCATCTCGACGGCCGCGGCTGCAGCGGGCGCAATCACCACCAGCGCGGCAATCCATTGCTCGGTCTCGGCCGTAGGCGCAGGCGCGGAATCGGTCAGATCCAAAATCCGGAGCAAGCCGCGTCGCAGCGTGTCGGTGATGGTGGCGGCGTCGGTGCCGAGCGTGAGCAGCGCGGCCATCGTCGTCAGCGCGACGAAGGCCGATATCCAGAGCAAAATGCGCCCGACGGGATACCATTCAAGGTCGGTCGGAGCGGCGGGGGCGGCAGCGTTATCCGAGGCGGCGCCAGGGGCGATCGGCCGTCCGAGCAGGGCAAGATGCCCGAGCCACCAGGCAGGCAGCGCGACCATGGTGACGAAGGCGATGCAATAGGGAAGGCCGAAGATCGTGCCGAGGCCGATAGCCGCCGCGATGCCGCCGATGCTGGCGCTGAGCGGTCCCCAGCCCATGGCCGCCACCATCAGCGGCAACGGCGCCAGGTAGAACAGCAATAACGAGATCAGCGCGCCCGAGATGATCGAGGCGAACATCAGGGCCGACGCGGCGCCGGCGGCAAGCGCAATGAGAAGGATCGCGATCATCAGCTGTCCCGCTCCCTTCGAGCGGTTAGAGGCTCCGCTCGGGAGCCCCAACCATCGGCAACCGGACGACCCGGGAGCCTTATGAGAATTTCAAGATCCGCGGCGCGAGCGCCGCGGATCGGTTTGTCTTAGCGAATGACGTAAGGCAGCAGACCGAGGAAACGCGAGCGCTTGATGGCGCGCGCGAGTTCACGCTGCTTCTTGGCGGAGACGGCAGTGATGCGGCTCGGCACGATCTTGCCGCGCTCGGAGACGTAACGCATCAAAAGCTTGGAATCCTTGTAGTCGATCTTCGGCGCGTTCGGACCCGTGAACGGGCAGGTCTTGCGGCGGCGGAAAAACGGACGGCGTGCACCAGCTTCAGCCATGATTCTTACTCCTCAACCACTGCGTCGTCGTCGCGCGGGCGGCGCGGACCACGGTCACCACGGTAGCCGCCGCCATCGCGGTCGCCACGGAAACCACCTTCGCGGTCGCCGCGAAAGCCGCCGCCACGGTCGTCGCGATCACGGTCGCGATCGGCCTTGCGCATCATCGCCGAGGGACCTTCCTCGTGCTCTTCGACGCGAACGGTGAGATAACGGATCACGTCTTCGCTGATCCGCTCCTGACGCTCGATCTCGCTGACCGCAGCCGAAGGAGCGTCGATGTTCATCAGCACGAAATGCGCCTTGCGATTCTTGTTCATGCGGTAGGTGAGGGAGCGTACGCCCCAGTTTTCCATCTTCACCACCTTGCCGCCCGCCTGTTCGACGATGCCGGTCATTTGGGTGGTCAGTTCTTCGACCTGTTGGGTGCTCGCATCCTGACGCGCGAGAAAAACATGCTCATAAAGAGGCATGGGTGTCCTTTCCTAGTGTTGGCGCGGTTCCCGGCGGCAAGCCCTTCGAGACCTTCGGAAAAGGACTCGACGATAAAGCTCAGAAGGCGGAAGCACGGGACGACGGGCCGACTGGCCCTGCCACATCAACATCGCCAAAAAGGTGAGATTGCTGAGACCGTCCGTTCAGCTCCCGGCCGGGATCCACGGATGCGCGGTTTATAAGGATTTTGAGTGCAATGGCAAGGGAAACCGGCACGATTTGACCCGCCCGGGCCGGGCGGGCGGAAATCGGCGGCGGCTTGACATAACCGGCTTTGGCGGTGTCTTTCGGCCCGACTTTAGCGATTTCCGGCGGCCCCCAAGGGGGCCCCCAACGGGCCATTCAGGGGTATTAATGACGGCAGCATTCACTTTTCCCGGGCAGGGCTCCCAGGCGGTCGGTATGGGCAAGGCCCTTGCGGAGGCATTTCCCGCCGCGCGCGCCGTCTTCGACGAGGTCGACGCGGCGCTGGGGGAGAAGCTGACGGCCATCATCTGGGACGGCCCGGCCGAGACGCTGCAGCTCACCGAAAACGCCCAGCCGGCGCTGATGGCGGTCTCATTGGCGACCTTGCGCGTATTGGAGACCGAAGCCGGTTTCTCGGTCGGGCGCGATGCCGCTTTCGTGGCCGGCCATTCGCTCGGTGAATATTCCGCGCTGGCCGCCGCCGGCAGCCTCAGCATTTCCGACACCGCGCGCCTGTTGCGCACCCGGGGCCTTGCCATGCAGAAGGCTGTGCCGGTGGGTGTGGGCGCCATGGCCGCGCTGCTCGGCCTCGATTACGAGGCTGCGGTTAGCGTTGCGAGCGAGGCGGCGCAGGGCCAGGTCTGCCAGGCGGCCAACGACAATGGCGGCGGGCAGGTGGTTGTTTCCGGCGACAAGGCCGCCGTTGAACGCGCGCTCGAGATCGCCAAGACCAGGGGCGCCAAGCGCGCCATGCTGCTGCCGGTGTCGGCGCCGTTCCATTGCAGCCTGATGCAGCCTGCCGCCGACGTGATGGCCAGGGCGCTGGCTGATGTCACGATCAGGCCGCCGGCTTCGCCATTGGTGTCGAACGTGCTGGCCGCGCCAATCACCGATCCGGACGAGATCCGCCGCCGCCTGGTCGAGCAGGTCACGGGAACCGTGCGCTGGCGCGAATCGGTGGCTTACATGGCAAGCCACGGCGTCACCCGGTTCTTCGAAATCGGCGCCGGCAAGGTGCTGTCAGGGCTCGTCAAGCGCATCGCCGAGGGCGCCGTCGGCGTTTCGGTCGGCGGCCCGAGCGATCTTAATGCCGCGAAAGACGCGCTCGCCGCCGCGCAGACGGCCTGAGCGAGAAGGAGACAGGGATGTTCGATCTGACAGGTAGGACGGCGCTCGTCACCGGCGCGACCGGCGGCATCGGCAACGCCATTGCGCAGGCGCTGCATGGCCAGGGCGCCACGGTGGCCATTTCAGGGACGCGGCGCGAGGTGCTGGATACGCTCGCCGGCAAGCTCGGCGAGCGCGTTCACGTGCTGCCCTGCAATCTCTCCGACGCAACCGAGGTCGAGGCGCTGGTGCCCGCCGCCGAACAGGCCATGGGCCAAGTCGATATTCTCGTCGCCAATGCCGGCATCACCCGCGACAACCTGTTTGTGCAGCTGCGCGATGAGGATTGGGACGAGGTCATCAAGGTCAACCTCACCGCGACCTTCCGCCTCGCCCGGGCCGCGACCAAGCTGATGATGCGCAAGCGTTTCGGGCGCATTATCGCCATCACTTCCGTCGTCGGCGTCACCGGCAATCCGGGCCAGGGCAATTACACCGCCTCGAAGGCCGGACTGATCGGCATGATCAAGACGCTGGGCGCCGAATATGCCAAGCGCAACGTGACCGCCAACTGCATCGCGCCCGGATTCATCAAAACGGCGATGACGGACGCGCTGAACGACAAGCAGCGGGAAATGATTCTTTCGAAAGTTCCGGCCGCGCGGCTTGGAACGCCCGAAGACATCGCCGCAGCCGCGGTCTATCTCAGTTCGAACGAGGCGGCCTATGTCACCGGGCAGACCATTCACGTCAACGGCGGAATGGCCATGTTTTGACCCGGTTAACAGTCGCTTTCGCAGGGCGGAATGCTGTTTCGGAGACCCATTGAGGCTTATAGTCAAGGCTGGGGAAGTATGATAACCGAACCCCAACGGATGGGCAAAGAACGCCTTGCAGGAATTTGAAACCCTGTATATTGGCGGTGCTGAGCCTGCGTCGTTCGCTGGGCCTTTGTCGGCTATGACGGGGCCAAATCAAGACTATGCGCGATTGCGAAGGAAAGTTTACCGACCAGGATGGCTCGTATCGTCTTGGGGACGGGTCTAATGGGAACAAGCACGAGGTTGAACGATGAGTGAGATTGGCGAGCGGGTTAAGAAGATCGTGGTCGAACACCTTGGTGTTGAACCCGAAAAAGTGGTCGACAACGCGAGCTTCATTGACGACCTCGGCGCCGACAGCCTCGATACCGTCGAGCTCGTGATGGCGTTTGAAGAAGAGTTCGGTTGCGAAATTCCCGATGATGCCGCCGAGACGATTTTGACCGTTGGCGACGCCACGAAATTTCTCGAAAAGAACGCGAAGAGCTGACGCCCTGCGCGGTGCTGACGGAACCGGGCGGGCCGTGGTCGTGCGGTCCACCGGTTTCTTGTTGTGGGCCGCGAATTCAGGGCTGGAGTGCTGGATATGAGGCGGGTTGTCGTCACGGGCCTCGGCATGGTGTCGCCACTTGGCTGTGGCGTCGAACCGACCTGGAAGCGCATCCTCAACGGCGAGAGCGGCGCCAGGAAGATCGACACGTTTGACGTCTCCGATCTGACCAGCCGGATCGCCTGCGTGGTTCCGCGCGGCGACGGCACCAACGGCACCTTCAATCCCGACCAGTGGATGGAGCCGAAGGACCAGCGCAAGGTTGACGATTTCATCATCTTCGCGATGTGCGCGGCGCGCCAGGCGCTGGACGACGCCAATTGGCATCCGTCCACCGAAGAGGATCGTTGCGCCACCGGCACCATGATCGGCTCCGGGATCGGCGGCCTGTCCGGCATCGCCGACACGGCGCTGCTGCTCAAGGAGCGCGGGCCGCGCAAGGTCTCGCCGTTCTTCATCCCCGGCCGCCTGATCAATCTTGCTTCCGGCTATGTCTCGATCGAGCACGGTCTCAAGGGCCCGAACCATTCCGTGGTGACGGCCTGTTCGACCGGCGCCCATGCGATCGGCGATGCCAGCCGGCTCATCTCGCTCGGCGATGCGGATGTGATGGTGGCGGGTGGAACGGAGTCGCCGATTTGCCGGCTGGCGATGGCCGGATTTTGCGCCTCGCGCGCGCTGTCGACGGGCTTCAATGAAACCCCGGAAAGAGCCTCGCGGCCTTATGACCGGGACCGTGACGGTTTCGTCATGGGGGAAGGCGCGGGCATCGTGGTGCTCGAAGAATACGAGCACGCCAAGGCGCGCGGCGCCAAAATCTACGCCGAGGTGATCGGCTACGGGCTGTCCGGCGACGCCTATCACATCACCTCGCCGTCGCCCGATGGCGACGGCGCATTCCGCAGCATGAGCGCCGCCATGAAGCGCGCCGGAATCAGCTCGTCCGACGTCGACTACATCAATGCGCACGGAACATCGACGCAGGTCGGCGACGAGATCGAGCTCGGCGCCGTCGAACGGCTCTTGGGCAACGCTGCTTCCCGGGTGTCGATGTCGTCGACCAAATCCTCGACCGGGCATCTGTTGGGCGCTGCGGGAGCGGTAGAGACGATCTTCAGCATCCTGGCGATTCGCGATAACGTCGCGCCGCCGACGATCAATCTCGAGAATCCGTCGGTGGAAACCGCGATCGATCTCGTGCCGCAAACGCCGCGCAAGCGCGAGATCAATGTGGCGCTGTCGAATTCGTTCGGTTTCGGCGGCACCAACGCTTCCGTGATCCTGCAGCGCGTGGCCAACTGACGCGCTCTCCCATAGAATCCACCGATTCGCCGTATTCGGTGCTAAATCCTAGATGTGGGCGTAGACTACCGGCAGTTCGCGGCGATCTCGCGAGGCCACGATTGAACCGACAGGATTTCAGGTTGCATCGATGAGTGAGAGGCCGCCCATTTCACCACGTAGTCCGCGCGCCGCGCTGGAGCCCGAGCAGGTTCCGCCGCCGCCGAAACGCTCCGAGCGCGCCCGCAATCCCTTGGTCATCGTCGGCAACGCCATCATCACCATCATTCTGGTGCTGATGATCGGCGTCGGCGGCGGATATTTCTACGGCAGGCAGAAGATCGAGGCGCCCGGTCCGTTGCAGGAGGACAAGGTCGTCAACATTCCCTCGCGCGCAGGCATGACCGACATCGCGGATACGCTGCAGCGCGAAGGCGTCATCGACAATAATCGCTGGGCATTCATCGGCGCCGTATTCGTGCTGAAGGCGCGCTCGGGGCTCAAGCCGGGCGAATATCTGTTTCAGAAGAATGCCAGTCTGCGCGACGTCATCGGCACCATGGTCGAGGGCAAGGTGGTGCAGCATGCCGTCACGATTCCGGAAGGCCTGACCTCTGAACAGATCGTCTCGCGGCTTTCGGAAAACGACATCTTCTCGGGCACGGTCCGCGAGATACCGCGCGAAGGCACCTTGTTGCCTGAGACCTACAAATTCCCGCGCGGTACCAGCCGCGAACAGGTGATCACGCGCATGCAGCAGGCGCAGAAGCGCGCGCTGGCGGAAATCTGGGAGCGCCGCACCCCGGATCTCCCGATCAAGTCGCCGGAGCAACTGGTCACGCTGGCCTCGATCGTCGAGAAGGAAACCGGCAAGCCGGACGAACGCAGCCGGGTCGCCGCGGTGTTCGTCAACCGGCTGCGGCAGAAAATAAAACTGCAGTCCGACCCGACGATCATCTACGGGCTGGTCGGCGGCAAGGGGACGCTGGGGCGGCCGATCAAGCGCTCGGAAATCCAGCAGCCGTCGCCCTACAACACCTATGTGGTCGAGGGCCTGCCGCCGGGGCCGATCGCCAATCCCGGCCGCGCCTCGCTGGAAGCCGCCGCCAATCCGGCCCGCACCCGCGATCTGTTCTTCGTGGCCGACGGCACCGGCGGCCACGCCTTCAGCGACACCTACGACCAGCACCAGAAGAACGTCGCCAAGCTTCGCGCGATGGAGAAGCAGATCCAGAACGACACCGTGGAGCCGGCTGACGATCCTCCCCCGCCGCCGGCTGCGGCGAGCGCTCCGGCCGACACCGCCCCGACCGCCACGACGACCAAGCCGGTCCCGGCGAAAAAGCCGGCTCGCGTGGCCCCGGCCCGGCAGGGTGCCGCGCAATCGACGACCTCGCCGCCGGTGCTGCAGCGCTAGCCCGCGCGGGCGCCGGTTCTGGGCCAGAACCGGACTCCGAAGCGCGGCTGACCGCCGATTTGCGCGCGTTGGCGCCGCAAAACCGGTATCCACTTTTGCGCAATACGCGATAAGGTCGCGCCGTAAACATCTAGCGAATCTCACACCTTCAACTGCCGGAGAAATCCACGCGATGGCGCTGTCGAGCATGACCGGTTTTGCGCGCAGCCATGGCGCCAGCGGGCCCTACGTATTCGAATGGGAGCTGAAGTCGGTCAACGCCAAGGGCTTTGACCTGCGGATGCGGCTGCCGCCAGGATGGGACGAACTCGAAGCCTTTGCCAAGAAGCGCGCCGGCGAGGTGCTGTCGCGGGGCACGGTATACGCCAATCTGAGCGTCAAGCGCACCGGCGCGGCCTCGACCATCCGGATCAATGAAGAGGTGCTGGCCTCGATCGTGAAGGTGGCCGGCGTGCTCGCCGGCAAGATCGATGCGGTGGCGCCGAGCATCGACGGATTGCTGGCGATCAAGGGCGTGATCGAGGTCGTCGAGCCCGAAAGCAGCGAGGACGAGGACAAGGCGGCGAAGGCGGCCGCCGCGGCCGCGTTCGATCAGGCGCTGCTCGACCTCGTCGAGATGCGTCAGCGCGAGGGCGTGACGCTCGGACATATCCTGATCCAGCGGATGGACGAGCTCGAGCGCCTGGCGCAGAAGGCGGAGGCCGCTCCCGGCCGCAAGCCCGAGGCGATCAGGGCGCGGCTCGCCGAGCAGATCGCGGCGCTATTGGAAACCTCCGACCGTTTCGACCCCGACCGGCTCAACCAGGAAGCGCTGCTGATCGCCGCCAAAGCCGATATTCGCGAAGAGCTCGACCGCATCGCCTCGCACATCTCGCAGACGCGCGAGATGATAGGCAAGGGCGGCCCGATCGGACGGCGGCTCGATTTCCTGGCGCAGGAATTCAACCGCGAGGTCAATACCTGCTGCTCCAAGTCGAACGATCTCGAATTGACCAATACCGGTCTTGCGATGAAGAACGTGGTCGAGCAATTCCGCGAACAGGTCCAGAATCTGGAGTGAGGCATGACGGCTGACGGTCACGGCTTCGACGGGGTTGAGCGGCGCGGACTGATGTTCGTGCTGTCATCGCCGTCGGGCGCCGGAAAGACCACGCTGTCGCGCCTGCTGATCGAGCGGACGCCCGGCCTGCAGATGTCGGTGTCGGCGACCACCCGGCCGAAGCGGCCGGGCGAGGTCGACGGGCGCGATTATCGCTTCATCGGCAAGGCCGAATTCGAGGCGATGGCCAAGCGCGGCGATTTGCTGGAATGGGCCACCGTGTTCGACAACCGCTATGGCACGCCGCGCGCCCCGGTCGAGGCCGTGCTGTCGACGGGACAGGACGTGCTGTTCGACATCGACTGGCAGGGCACCCAGCAATTGCGGGAAAAGGCGCGGGCCGATGTCGTCAGTGTCTTCATCCTGCCGCCGTCGGCCGCCGATCTCGAAAAGCGCCTGCACTCCCGCGCCCAGGACTCCGATGAGGTGATCCGCGGGCGGATGAGCCGCGCAAGCCACGAAATGAGCCATTGGGCCGAGTATGATTACATCGTGATCAATCACGATATCGACGAGGCCTTCGCCGAAGTGCAGTCGATCCTCAAGGCCGAGCGGCTGAAGCGCGAACGCCGCACCGGTTTGACGACGTTCGTGCGGGAGCTGCAGCGGCAGCTCGAGAAATAGCGAACGTCAGTTGCGCGCTTGTTTCGACAGCTGCGCGTAAAATTCGACAACCCGGTCGCTCGGCTCGGCGGGTTGATCGAGATCACGCGGAAAATGCGGCCGGCGCGGAACAACATCGGCGTCGAGGTGGGGCGACAGCCCGATGCGGTCGTCATCCACAGTTTCCCAGATCCTGTCGCGGCGCACGCGCAAGCGCACCGTGCGCCGCGCGCCGCCGAATTTGAGAACCAGGCTTGCGGTGAGACCCGCGAGCGCCAGCGCGCCGGTCATCACGGCCAGCAGCATCGGGAGCGAGGCGGGCAGGCCTTGCGACGAATCCGCCGCGGCGAGCGGAACGACCGCAGCCGCGGCCGGCAGAGCCGCTGCCGCGTCGGATTGCGATGAGTCGGATTGCGGCGAATCGGATTGGGGCGAATCTGTCTGGGGGGCAGGCGGCACATTCGCGGCCGTCTGGCTCGGCGCCGGCGGCGGATGGAGCGTTGAACTCATGGCGGACGGGTCGAGCCAGCGCGAGGCGACGACCGATTGCGGTGCGTTGGCGTCCGGCGCGGTCGCCTTGCTGGCTTCGCTCACGGCCGGATTGGCCGGCATCGCCGGAGCAAGGCCGCTGTTGCGCTTGGGCGGTTCGATGTTCGTCTGCGCAGGCAGTTCGGCATGCGCGTCCGCGACCGAGCGCTGCATCGGCGCAGCGGCGATCGGCGCAACCGGCTTTGCCGCAGCGGAGGAGTCCGGCGCGGAATTCGGCGCGGCGGCTTGCGGGAGCGTCTCGCCTTCCGTCCGGAGATACCAGCAATGGCGTTTGGTGGCGCGATCGATGCGGTAGTACCAATGACCGCCCGCGGGTGTTTCAGCGTTCGGTGCGGCAAGGCAATCGTCAGCGGCGCGCGCCGCGTTGAGCGATATGGCAGCGAGAGAGGCCCCCGCGAGAACACTGGCGAAGATTGCGGAGACGAATTTCGCAGCTCGGTCTGGCATGTGCCCCTCCGGTGATGATGCGCGACACTTCACACGCCCTATCTCCGCAAAGACTAGGGTGGCAATGAGCCGCAATTCCGGAAGGGGTAGGGTTTAATTTAGGCCCGAGTTTGCGGTCGAAATGCCCAATATCGGCCGAAAACAGAGCGGTTGTTTGTTATTGTCTTGGCGTCCGCCATCGCCCGGATGCAGCCATCAGACTGCCGCAAGTCTCGGGGGGGCGGAGTTGGCGGTTGCGCGGGACCTTGGCGTTGACGTGCGCGAGCGCCGCGAAAGGCGGCGCCCGCGTCTTTCCAGGGAGAGTCACTCGCTCGCGAGCACGTCGCTGAACAGCACGTAGCGCGAGCCGTCGAAGCGCACCAGCCGCATCTGCTTGATCGGACGCAGATCGGTCGGGCTGGTCCTGAGCCGGATCCCCGGCAGCAGCAGCGGCAGCTCCATGTCGAGGTGGGAGGCCTGCTTCATGATGTTCTCGCGGGTGAGATTGTCGCCGCATTGCTTGAGCAGCTGCACCACCGCGTAACCGATATTGTAGCCATAGGGCGCGTAGTAGTCGCTCTTGCTGATCCGCGGGTTGTACTTGTCCATCCACACGTTCCAGGCCTGCATCTGCGGATCGTCGCGCCACTGCGGATCGGCCGGATCCTTCTGATAGGCCGCCGAGATGATGCCCTTGGCCGCTTCGAAGCCGGCAGGCTTGATCGCGCCCGCGATCGACGAACCGACGCTGACCACGAATTCCTGCGGGTGCCAGTCGATGTCGTAGGCCTTGCGAATGGCTTGCGCGGAAAATTTCGGGATCGTGACGATGAAGAAGACGTCCGCGCCCGATGTCTTCAGCGAAACCACCTGGGAATCGACGGTAGGATCGGTGGTGTTGTAGGTCTGCGTCGACACGATCATCGTCGAGGCCTTGTCGCCGAGACCGCGCTTGAAGCCCAGGAGGTAGTCGCGGCCGAGATCGTCGTTCTGCGCGAGGATGCCGATCCTGGCATCGGGTTTCACCGACAGAATATACCTGGCGTAGATCTCGCCTTCCGACGCGTAATGCGGCGTCCAGCTCATCGTCCAGGGATAATGCTCGGGATCGTTGAAGACGGTCGCGCCGGTGCCGATGAACAAATGCGGTACCTGTTTCTGGTTGATGTATTTGACCACGGCCATATTGGTCGCCGTGCCGACGGGATTGACCAGAAACAGCACCTCGTCGCTTTCGATCAGGCGCCGGATCTGTTCGACCGTCTTGGGCGGGCTGTAGGCGTCGTCGAGACTGATGAAATTGATCTTGCGGCCGTTGACCCCGCCCTGGTCGTTGATCATCGCGAAGTAGGCGGTGGCGGAGACCGCGCCGGCCGAATAGGCCGACGCCGGGCCGCTATAGGGCGTGGTGGTGCCGATCTTGATTTCGGTGTCGCTGGCGCCCGGACTGTATTGCTTCTGTGCCGGGGCCGGCGTCGTAGTCAGACTGAATGCGAGCGCCGCCAGCGCGGCGAGAATAGAACTGCTCCTCCAACAAGCCATTGGTTTCCTCCCTGTTAAGCGAGGCTACATGGCACTCCGCCTCTTTTGGCGAGGCTTATAAGATGCTGTGCCTCAGTTCTTCAGCACGATACGCCCGACGACTTTTCCGGCCCGCAATTCGTCGATCCATTTCTGGACCTCGCCCATGGGCTCTTCTTTCATGGGCGTCGGCTTGATCTTCCCGGCGCGCGCCAGCGCCATCAGTTCATGCCCTTCGGCCAGTGTTCCGACCATAAAACCCTCGATCGTCATGCGCTTGTAGATCCACTGTACCATGGGAAGGCTGAAATTGCCGCCCATCAATCCCGACACCACGATCTTGCCGCCGCGCGCCACCACCGAGACCGCGAATGCCATCGACTTCTCGTTGCCGGCAAAGTCGACGATTTCGTCGAAGCCGCCTTCGGTTTCCTTGATGATGCGTTTGACCACGTCGGCCTCGGAAGGGTCGTAGGCAACGGCGGCGCCGTTCTGCAGCGCCGCCTCGCGCGCCGCCGGGCTCAAATCCGCGACGGAGATCTTTTGCTTGAACATGGCCTGCGCGAAGGAAAGGCCCATCATGCCGACGCCGCCAAGCCCGATCAGCAGGAGATTGCGCTGCCGCGGCCGGTCTACCAGCCGCTTCAGCGCGCCATAGGCGGTCACGCCCGAGCACATCAGGGTTGCCGCCTGATTGACCGGCAGCGGGTCGTAGTCCAAGAGGTATTTCGCGTCCGGCACCAGCACGTGGCTGGCGAACCCGCCATCGATGGAGACGCCGAGAAAACGCTGCTTGAGGCAGAGATTTTCGTCGCCATTGGCGCAGTCGCGGCATTGCCCACAACCGATCCACGGAAATACCGCCTTCTTCCTGCCGATCAAATCCGGGGATGCGTCGGGGCCGACTTCCTCGACGACGCCCGCGATCTCGTGTCCAAGCGTGAACGGCAGCGTCATGCCGCGCGTGGTATCCAGCCGCTTGCCACCGCCGAGATCGGCGTAGCCGTCCTGGATATGCAGGTCGGAATGGCACAGCCCGCAGCGCTCGATGCGGACCAGGACTTCCCTGGCCACCGGCTTCGGCGTGTCGACGATGGTTTCACACAGCGGCGCATCGAATTTCACCAGTGATTGACGTCGCATCAGCGCCATGGTGCTTCTCTCCTTAAGGCACGTTTGATTTTGTGCCGCGTATATTGGTCAATTCGCGGGCCATGGCAACAAAGCCGGAGACCGGAATGGTCTCGGCGCGCCGCGTCGGATCGACACCGGCGGCCGCGGCCAGCCGGGCCGGGTCGACCGCCAGCGATTTGAGGCTTTGCCGCAGCATTTTCCGCCGCTGGCCGAACGCGGCGGCGGCAACCTGTTCGAGTGTCCTGCGGTCGCACGGCTCCGGCGTGTTGCGCGGCACCAATCGCACCACCGAAGAGGTGACCTTCGGTTGCGGCACGAAGGCGGCCGGAGAAATGTCGAACAGGATCCTGGTCTCGGCGCGCCAGTTGGCGAGCACCGCGAGCCGTCCATAGGCTTCGTCATCCTCGCGCGCGACGATGCGCTCGGCCACCTCGCGCTGAAACATCAGGACCATCATGTCGTACCATGGCGGCCATGGTTCGATCGACAGCCAGTCGATCAGCAGCGCGGTCGCAATATTGTAGGGCAGGTTGGCGACGATTTTCGCTTTTGTTGCGCCGATCAGCGGCCGCGGATCGAAATGCTGCGCGTCGGCACACACGATCTCGAGGCGTCCCGGATACCGCCTGGAGATATCTTCCAGCGCCGGAAGGGCGCGCTGGTCGCGCTCCACAGCGATGACGTGCCGCGCGCCCAATGCCAATAACGCGCGCGTCAGCCCGCCGGGACCCGGGCCGACCTCGACGATCGTGGCGTCTTCCAGCGGGCCGGCGGCACGCGCGATCCGTGCGGTGAGGTTGAGGTCCAGAAGGAAGTTCTGGCCCAGCGATTTACGGGCGGACAGCGCATGCTGGCGAATGACCTCGCGAAGCGGCGGAAGGTCGTCGATCGCGCTCATGCGCCCTGCATCGCCGCCATGCGGTCGGCCAGCCGCAATGCCGCGATCAGGCTGGACGGATTGGCCTTGCCGGTGCCGGCAATGTCGAAGGCGGTGCCGTGATCGGGGGAAGTGCGAATGAACGGCAATCCGAGCGTGACGTTGACGGCGTCGTCGAAGGCGAGCGTCTTGATCGGGATCAATGCCTGATCGTGATACATGCAGATCGCGCAGTCATAGGTCTTGCGCGCGGCGTCGTGAAACAGGGTGTCGGCCGGCAGTGGGCCGCGGACCGCGATGCCTTCGCGGCGCAGGATTTCGACAGCCGGCGCCACGATGGTCTGGTCCTCGGTGCCGAGCGAGCCGTCTTCGCCGGCGTGCGGATTGAGGCCGGATACCACGAGCCGCGGCTTGGCGAGGCCGAAGCGGGCTTTCAGATCCGCCACCACGATGCGGGCGGTCGTGACGATCAGCTCACTCGACAGCCGCGCGATCGCTTCACGCAGCGACAGATGGATGGTCACGGGAACGACGGCGAGGGCAGGGGACCAGAGCATCATCACCGGCTGCGGCGTGTGGCCGCCGGTCGCCGCCAGTTCGGCGAGAAACTCGGTGTGGCCGGGATGCCGGAATCCGGCGCGGTAGAGAACGCTCTTGGCAATCGGATTGGTGACGACAGCGCCGGCCCGCCCCGTGCCGACGTCGACGACCGCCTGACGAATGGAGGCGATGGCGGCGTCCGCGCTGGTATCGTCCGGGCGGCCCGGTTGCGCCGCTGCGGGGTGGCCGGTGGCCGCGACCGGCAATGCATCGGCGAAGGCGGCAACAGCGTCCTCGGCGCGAATGTCGGCGATCGCAACGGCGAGCCCGAGCAGCTTCGCGCGGTGCCGGAGGAAGTCGGGATCGCCAAGCAGGTAGAATGCGGGGAGATTCAGCTCATTTCGGCGCAGCCACGCCGCGATGGTGATATCGGGTCCGATACCCGCGGGTTCGCCTGAAGTCAGCGCGAGGGGCTTTGCCATGCGTCAACGGTATTCGATCATCGCGGCTTTGCGGAGTTCCTGCAGATACCATTTCGACTTCGCTTCGTATTTCTCCGCATACATCTTGTCGCGGATTTCCTTCTTTTTCGGGGTGTCGATGGTGGTGGGTTGCCGTGCGCACAGCGCCACCATCTCGACGCCCTGTTTGGTGATCTCGGGCGCGGTCAAATGGCCGATCGGGGTCTTGTCGAGGACTTCACGAAGCACTTGCGGGATGTCGGCGGAGGTCTTGATCACGGTATCGCGTATCGCGGCATTGGGCATGGACTTGAAGAGGGCGTTGGCCTCGGCACAGCTCTGCACGCGGTTGCGCAGCGCTTCAGCTTCCTTCTGCCTTCCTTCGACGACAGCGGGCGCGGATCCGTGCGGGACGACCAGAACGATCGGCCGCATCTTGTATTCGAAGGAATCCCCTTCCTGCTTTTCATCGCCGCCGCTGGCCTGGGCGGCGGCGGCGACGTCCTTCTCGCCGACCTGAAGGCTCTCCTTGAACCGTCCGCGCACCAGGCTGGTCCAAACCATGTCGGCCTTGATGCGGCCCTTCAACGTGTCGGAGCGTATGCCCTGGCTTTCGAGCGATTTGGTAAGTTGCTCCGCCGAGACCCGCATTCTTCCGCTCATCGATGCGAAAGCCTGATCGATATCGGAAGCGGAGGGGTCGACACCGTATTTCTTGGCTTCCTTGATCTTCAGCTTTTCATCGATCAGTTCATTGACCACCTGTTGCCGGTCGGAAGGCTTGTGCGTGGTCAGGAAGTTCAGCTTGGTGCGCTGTTCGATGTCGTAAGTGGTGATGGGATCGCCGTTCACCATCACAGCGACGGACTGCGCATGCGACGGCACGGCGCAGGCCATCACGACGAGGCTCGCGGCGCAGCCGAGGATGAGGGACGAGAGGCGATGGGAGAACGTGGTTGTCATTGTCATGTTCGCATTATCAGCCGGTTCGAATTGCAACGGCGACGGTGGGAACCAGTCTTGCGGCCTCGCACCCGACGCCAGTTCTACTGAAGGCCGCTGGCTCCGGTTGCCGAGGCGGCCGAATTGGCGATGGTCCGCAAGCCGAGCTGCAGCATGAAGGAGTGACTGAGCACGGGCGGCGTGGTGCCGGCGGCGTAGCTGTAGGACGTCACGTAGTTGGCCGCCAGCACGAAACAGTCGTCCACATAGCCGGCGCCCACGACGTACTGGTTGATCTTGTTGGCTTCGAGATCCCACCGGGCGCTTCCCGACACCACCCAGTTGGCGGCCAGCTTGAGTGACGCGCTGCCAAGCAGTCCTTCGCGGCGGGTCAGATATCCCAACTCCGGCTGCGGGGCATAATTGCCATACAGCATGCTGACCGACCAGCGGTCGAAGGCTGCACGGCCTTCAGCCTCGAAGCGATTGATGTTCAGCGTCGCCTGATCCACGCGCGAGCGCACGCTGAAGGTGTAGGTGCGGTTGGGCGAGTAATTGACGCGCGCGACATAGTCGGACTTCGCATTTTGCAGGCCGGAATCGACGCCGGTGTTGGTCACGTCCTGCACCGCGTACGAGTTCAGGCCGAACAGCTGGTAGGACTGCCCGAACAGCACGTTGACCGAGCCGCCGCGGTCGAACTGCGTGGTTGCCTGTGCGCCGACATTGGCGCGGCCGCCGCCTTCAACCCGGTCGTAGCCGGAGAATTTGTCGACGCTGAACAGGTTGCTGGCGTCGAACACCATGCTCTGGGCGTCCTCGTTGGGAAGCTTGCCGGCGTAGGATTCGTTGGGACGCGCGATGACCTGCGCGATCGGCTCGATCGTCGTGGTGCCCCAGGGCTGAACGTTGATGAAGGGGTAGCGATATTCGAGGCCGATCGTCGGCATCACCCGCAGCGCCTGCGTATTGCCGACCGGCAGGAAGTTCGAAACGCCGGGCTGGTTCGAGATATCGGCGTCGATCGCATCCGCCCGGATGCTCGCGAACGGCGTCCAGATTTCGCCCGCGGAATCGGTGAACGACCGCCGCCATTGCGCCTCGGCCGTCGCCCGCGTGTAGGTGCCGGGCATGCCGCGCAGCAGGCATTGCGTCGGCAGCCGCGCCATCGGATCGGCGGAGACCGTCGTGCACAGGCTGTTGGTGTTGGCTAGCGTCGTGATCGGGTCGAAGGCGGCGTCGTTGCGCGTCAGACTGGTGAAGTTGGTCTTGTAGCTGACTTCGCCGCCGAACCAGTTGTTGTTCAGGACGTTCGAATAATCGATGACCGGATGAATGACCGGGACCTGCTGCTGGAAGCCCGAAAAGCTGAGATAGTAGATGGTGCGCGCGTCGAAGTAGCTGCGGTTGCCGACGCCGGTCAGATAAAGCTGCGAAATGGCTTCCGTCGGCAGACTGAGGAAGGAGGCCAGCGGATCCCTGTACTGGGAGAGCCGGTAGTCGGACATGAAGTAGTAGTCCGAGAGCAGGACGCCGTCCCAGCCCCATACCCATTTGTCGTTCAGCGCGAACTGGCCCTTGGTTTCGACGCCGCCGCGGAACTGACGGTCTCCCGGCTGTCCGGCAAAGGCTTTCTGATCGAGCTGGTCGATGCCATAGGCCCGGATCTGGTAGGCGCCGTCCAGAAGGCGCTGACGGAATTCACCCTGGAACAACACGCCCTGCCGGCTCATGATGCGCGGGCTGAACGTGGCATCGTAGTCGGGAGCGATCGCCCAGTAGAACGGGACTTCGACGCCGAAGCCATAGGTCGAATTTGTCGAGAAGCCCGGCATCAGGAAGCCGGTCTTGCGCTTCACGGTCGGGTCGGGCGTCGAGAAATACGGCATATACGCCATCGGAACGCCGAAGAACTCCAGCTGCGCGTTCTCGAAATACAGCATCTTCTCATTCTGGTCGTGAATGATGCGCGCGCCCTTGACCTGCCACAGTGGCGGCTTCTTCGGATCGTCCTTACAGGGGGCGCAGGCGGTATAGACGCCGTTTTCGAACACGGTGTAGTTGCCGCTCGAGCGGTCGGCGCGGGTCGCTGCCATCCGCGTCGCATCGGCGGTATCGACGCGCAGCGAATCGACGAAACCGTCGCGGTAGTCGTCGCTCAGATCCATGATGTTGGCGTAGGTGATCTTGCCGTCCGCATCGGTCATGCGGATGTTGCCCTCGGCATGCAGCCGCTTGGTCTTCTGGTCGTAGATGACCTTGTCGGCCTCGACGCTCGTGCCGTTGTAGAACATCTGCACGTTGCCGACGGCCGACACCCGCGAGTTGTTGTAGTCGTAGTCGACCTCGGTCGCCTGGACGAGCATCTGTCCGTCGTTGGCGACACGGGGCGGCACCACGCGAGGGGGCTGCGGATTGTAGGTGAAGCTCTGCGCGGCGGCCGGGGGCGCATTGGCTAGTCCGAGCGCGCAGGCGGCGGCCAGGCCCAAAACCAGCAAGCCAACGGCCCGGCCGGCGGCGGCCAAGCGACCGCGATGGCGGCGCAACGGTGCGCGCCGCTCGAAGGCGGACAACAACCTATGGCGGGCGGCGACGACAGCCACTACCCGTCCTCCTGGTACAGCAAGGCCAAAAAGCCGGTGAGGCCGCCCACGAACACGGGCAGCCACGCCGCAGCGATCGGATGCATCAACTCAGCCTTGCTCAAATCCTCAGTTACTTTCGACAGAACGTAGAGCAGAAAGCCTGCGCCCACGCCACTCAAAACCATCTTTTGCACGCCGCCGAAACGGAAGAAGCGCAACGAGACGGACGCCGCCAGCATGACCATTGCGGCCAGCAAAAACGGCTGTGCGATGAGCTTATGGTACTGTAGCCGGTAGCCGGCGGTCGCAAATCCCGAGCTTTCCGAAGACCGGATATAGCTCGGAAGTTGCCAAAAAGACACAGTTTCCGGGGTGGAGAAACTGTTGCGGACCTGGGCCGGGGTCAGGCTGGTCGCAAGCCTGAAGCTGTCCTGATCGACCGGAGGTGAGTCGAGAGAATAGCGGCGAACCGATTTGAACAGCCAGTAGCCGTCCTCGAGGGTGGCTTCGCGCGCTTCGATTCGCTCCTTGAACTGGAAGTCATTGTCGAATCGGAACAGCGTCAGTCCGGTCAGCCGCACGCCCTGCTGCTCGCTGCGCGCCGCGTTGATGATGACCTGGCCGTCGCTATTGACCTGGTTGATCCAGAAGCCCGAGGCGTCCTGGATGCCGCCGCCGGGCGCGGAGCCGAACAGCTCCGCCTCCATCTTCTTGGAGAGCTCGCGCAAATTGGCCGACATCGGATTGTAGGCGGTGGTGGCCAGGACGCCGAGCGCGATCGCGCTGGCCAGCGCCGGTGCGATGAACTGCCAAGCCGAGACGCCGGCGGCGCGCGCGACCACCAGTTCCAGCCGCCGCGACAGCGCGAGATAGCAGGTCATCGCCCCGATCAGGATGCAGAACGGCATCATCTTTTCGAGCAGCTGCGGGACGCGGAACAGCGACGTTTCCGCGACAACGATCGCCGATGCCGAAACCAGCCCCGACGTCTTCCTGACCATTTCGATGTAATCGACCAGCACCAAGAGCACGAAGATCGACGCGAACACGCCCACCGCCGAGATCACGAAGCGGCCGGCAAAATATCGCCCAAGCGTGTTGGTGACCATGCTCATGCTGTGACGGGCCGCCCGATCAGCCGCAAAAGACGCGCGTTCGATCTGTTGATGGCTTCGATCAGCGCTGCCGGCGGCTCGATCACCACGCCGGCAACGATGATCCAGAGGCCGGCCGCGATCGCCGCCACCAGCATCAGATATTGAACGGCCGGGGCAAAGGGCGATTTCACCGCCATGACCGAACAGGCAAATCCCGCCATCCGCAGCCCGAACACCGCGAGGATCGAACTGCCGATCGAAAAATTGCGGCTCTGACGCGTCGTGCGCGGTGCGCCGAGAAACGCGAAGGTGAGGGCTGCGAACGCGAACGGATAGATCGGCGACATGAAACGGTCATGCAGCTCGGCGCGGAACTGTCCGGGCAGCTGCATGTAGACCGGATCGTCGGCCGCCGGCGCGAGCAATTCCCAGAGATAGCGTTCGCGAATCCCCAGGGTGGCGTCGTGGCCCTGATTGGAGAATTTCGACATGTCGAACGCGTAGCGGCCGAACGCCACCAGCGCGGGATCGCGCTTGCCGGCCTCGAAACGCTCGAGATTCCCGTCCTCGAGGATCAAGAACGACCCGGTGCCGTTCTTCAGCACCGTTCCATGGTCGGCGACGATGGTGACGCGTTCCTTCGGATCGCGGCGGTCGTCGACAAAAATGCCGGCGAGCACGCCGCCGGGCTGCCGCTCGCGAATGCGGATGGTCAGGTTCTGGTCGAGCTGGGCAAAGCGGCCGGGCTGCAGGATGTTGGTGAGGACGTCGGCGGTGATTTCGGCATCCCACTGCTTCAGGCGGCGCATGCCGTCAGGCGCGAGATAGGCGGCGATGAAGGCAACCAGGATCGCCACCACGATGGTCGCATAGAGAAACGGACGGAACAGCCGGAACGGCGAAAAGCCGGCCGCGTTCATTACGATGATCTCCGAATCGGTCGCGAGCTTGTTGAGGGTGTGCGAGATCGCGATCATCAGGGCGATCGGCGAGATGATCAGCACCAGCGCCGGGATCACCAGGCTGGTGATGCCGAGAAAGGTGACGATGGTCTGGCCCTGGCTCGTCATCAGGTCGATGCCGCGCAACGCCTGCGTAATCCAGATCACCCCTGTCAGGCTGATCAGAACCAGCGCAAACGACGCTAGCGTCGTGCGAAAAATGTACTTGTCGATCGACCCCATCGCTACCGCACGATCCCGCCCCGCGAACCGGATCTGCGGTTCCGCGACCAATCCCGAGCCGGGATCCCCTGGGTCGCGCCGCGCTCTATCCAGCCAGCTATTCTCTCATACCATCCCTTTGATCCGTCAACAAAATGGCTGTGCCGTGGCGCCCTCGGGATAAGGTTAATAATTCGCCTGATGTGGCCCCCCGGCCACTGCCGGCGCTTGGCAGCGGGTGCTGGCAGGTCATAGTGTGGCCGACGTGCTCTTGACGGACGTGAATCGCGGCCGGATGAGAACATTCCGGACACCGCCCGGCGGGTTCCCGACCAGCGACAGCCCCGATTTTGGAGGATTTTCCTATGCCCGACGCCGTCAAGGTCGGCTTCGTCCCGTTTTCCGCCGCCCCGCGCGGCATTCTGGTCATTTTCTGCGATGATTCGCTGAAGTTTGGTCCGGCGACCCGCAAGGCGCTGGGCGCGGCCGCCGATCTGGTCGCGCGGGCGGCTGCGACCAACCAGTTCAAGGGCAAAAGCGGCTCCACGCTCGATATTCTGGCCCCGGAGGGTCTTAAAGCGCCGCGCCTGATCGTGGTCGGCGCCGGCAAGCTGTCGGCCCTGAAGGATAACGACTTCGTCAAGTTTGGCGGCGCGGCCGCCGGCAAGCTCCTGGCCGGCAAGGAAGCCGTGACGATCATTGCGGAATTGCCGGACGGACCGATGAAACCGGGGCAGGCGGCTGCGGTCGCATCGGGCCTGCGGCTGCGCGCCTATAAATTCGACCGCTACAAGACCAGGAAGAAGGACGGCGAGGATGCCGCCTTGCGGGCCGACGTTTCGCTCGAGGTCGGTGACGTCGCCGCCGCGCGAAAGGCGTTCGCGCCGGATGCCCACATCGTCGACGGCGTCATCACCGCGCGCGACCTCGTCAACGAGCCGCCGAACGTCCTGTTCCCCGAGGAATTCGCGCGCCGCGCCAGCCAGCTGCGCAAGCTCGGCGTCGACGTCGAGATTCTCGACGTCAAGGCGATGACCAAACTCGGGATGGGCGCGCTGCTCGGCGTTTCCCAGGGTTCGGCGCGGCCCGGCCGCACCGTGATCATGCGCTGGAACGGCGGCAAGCGCGGCGATCAGCCGGTCGCTTTTGTCGGCAAGGGCGTCTGCTTCGACACCGGCGGCATTTCCATCAAGCCGGCGGGAAGCATGGAGGACATGAAGGGCGACATGGGCGGTGCGGCCTGCGTCGTCGGGCTGATGCAGGCACTGGCGGCGCGGAAGGCCAAGGTCAACGCGATCGGCGCCATTGGCCTCGTCGAGAACATGCCCGACGGCAACGCGCAGCGCCCCGGCGATATCGTCACCTCGATGTCGGGCCAGACCATCGAGATCATCAACACCGACGCCGAGGGCCGGCTGGTGCTGGCCGACGTGCTCTGGTACGTGGCGAAAAAGTTCAAGCCGAAATTCATGGTCGATCTGGCGACGCTGACCGGCGCGATCATGGTGGCGCTCGGCACCGAACATGCCGGGCTGTTCTCCAACAATGACGAGTTGGCCGAGCGACTGACCAAGGTAGGGCTGGAGACGGGTGAGCGCGTCTGGCGCATGCCGCTCGGTCCCGAATACGACAAGCAGATCGATTCGCAGTTCGCCGACATGAAGAACACCGGCGGCCGTCACGGCGGTTCGATTACCGCCGCGCAGTTCCTGCAGCGCTTCGTCGATGACACGCCATGGGCGCATCTCGACATCGCGGGAACGGCGATGGGCGCGCCGAAATCCGATATCAACCAGAGCTGGGGCTCGGGCTATGGCGTGCGCCTGCTGAACCGGCTGGTCGCGGACTATTACGAAGCCAAGAAATAGCCGGGAATAGCAGGGCTCCGAATGACGGAAGTGCTGTTTTACCATCTGCAGAACATGTCGCTCGAAAGCGTTCTGCCGCCTTTGCTCGAAAAATCGCTCGAGCGGGGGTGGCGGGTCGTGGTGCAGTCGACATCGCAGGAGCGCGCCGACGCGCTGGACGCGCATTTGTGGACCTATCGCGACGATTCGTTCCTGCCGCACGCCATTTGGCGCGCGGGCGAGGAAGGGCGCGCCGGCGATGCGCATGACCACCCGATCGTGCTGGCCGTGGAAGAGGGCAATCCGAACAGGGCCAATGTCCGGTTTCTGATCGACAATGCGGCGCTGCCCCCGGACTCCCACGCCTATGAGCGGATGGTGCTGGTTTTCAACGGCGACGACACCGACGCGCTCGCCGCCGCCCGTGGCGCCTGGACCGATTGCAAGGCGCGCGGCTTCGATGTCACCTATTGGCAGGCCGACGAACGTGGGCGGTGGCAGCGACGGGAATAGCGACACGGGGCAATTAATGATAATCTGCGGTTTTGGCGGGAGCGCTTGAGTCTAGCCACGGTCGTGCCGCAAAGTGATGGTGGGACAAGCGCTTATGCCATTGGGGTAGGAAACCAGTTGATCGTGCGAGACCGCAACATCAAGCGAGGACGACTGCTGGCGCTGCTTGCGTTCGCGCCGCTGATCGCGGGCTGCGCGGGTGCGTCCGATTTGCTGACGCGGGACGCCGAGTGGTTCTCTGGTCCCAACAGGCTGTTCATCCGAAACATCCAGGCGCCGCCGCTGTCGCCCGACAAGCCGGTCACGGCGGAAGATCTGGTCAGCGCCGAGGGCTATTGCCCGGGCATGGCGCCGCCCGCCGGCAGCCCCGCGGATGCCAACGCCGCCACCGCCGACGCCGCGGCCGGCGGGCCGGTCGTGCCCTCGACGTCGGGCACGGTGGCGCTGGGTCATACCGAATGCGACGTCGTGCGCGGCATCGGCGCGCCTGGCAGCGTCAGTCTCTCCAGCAGTCCGGGCGGCGACCGGGTGGCGGTCGTCACCTATCTGCAGGGGCAGCGCGCCGGCATCTATACCTTCACGGCAGGACGCCTGACTTCGATCGAGCGCGCGCCGCAGGCCGAGGCAGCGCCGAAGCCGGCAAAATCCAAGATCAAAAAGAAACCGGCGGCGACCTGATCTTGCTGCGTCGAGCGATCTTGCTCCGTCATTGCGAGATGAACCGCCTCAGCCCGCCGCCTCGTCATATTCCGAACTCGCCGCCAGCCAGTCTTCCTCGGCGCGCTGCAATGCGCTCTCGGCGCCGGCGCGCGCCTTGACGAGCTGGGCGGCCTGTTTCGGATCGCGCTTGAACAGGTCCGGCAATGCCAGCGCGGTGTCGATCTTCGCGATGATGCCGTTGATGCGCGCGATCTCGGCCTCGGCGTCCGAAATCCGCTGCTTGGGCGAGGCGCGCTTTTCGCTCTTGCCGCGCTGGGGCTTGTCGCGGCCGCGCTCATTGCCGCCCCCATCGCGGGAGCTTACGCGCATGCCGCGTGCCGACAGCACCATGCGCCGGTAATCGTCGAGGTCGCCGTCGAAATTCGTCACCGCCTGATCGGCGACCACCCACAATTGATCGGCGCAGGCTTCGATCAAATAGCGATCGTGCGAGACCATGATGACCGCGCCGGGAAAATCGTTGATGGCCTCCGCCAGCGCCGCGCGGCTGTCGATGTCGAGATGGTTGGTCGGCTCGTCGAGGATGATCATGTTGGGACCGAAGAAGGTCGCAAGTCCCAAGAGCAGCCGGGCTTTTTCGCCGCCCGACAGGCTCCGCACCAGGGTGTCGCCGGCCTTGCCCGAGAAGCCGATCGCGCCGGTCCGCCCGCGCACCTTGGTTTCCGGCGCATCCGCCATCAGCCGGCGGACGTGATCGTAGGGCGAGGCGTCGAGATCGAGTTCATCGACCTGATGCTGCGCGAAATATCCGATCGAGAGCTTGTCGGCGCGGGTGACATGGCCGGAGAACGGCGCAAGCTTGCCAGCAAGCAGCTTGACCAGCGTCGACTTGCCGTTGCCGTTGGAGCCGAGCAGTGCGATGCGGTCGTCGGTATCGATCCTTAAGGTGACGCGGTTCAATACCGGCTTTTTCGGATCGTAGCCGACCGAGACATTGTCGACTGCGATGATCGGCGGCGACAGCATCTTCTCCGGCACCGGAAACGAGATTTCGCGCACGTCCTGCGTCACCAGCGCAGTGACCGGCTTCATCCGCTCCAGCATCTTGACGCGGGACTGGGCCTGGCGGGCTTTCGAGGCCTTGGCCTTGAAGCGGTCGACGAAGGCCTGCAGGCGCTTGCGCTCGTCGGCCTGGCGCTTGGCGTGCTTGGCGTCGAGCATTTCGCGCATCGCGCGCTGCTCTTCGAACGAGGAGTAGGTTCCCTTGTAGAGCGTCAGCTTGCCGCGATCGAGATGCAGGATCTGATCGACCGACGTGTCGAGCAGGTCGCGATCATGGCTGATGACGATCACGGTGCGCGGATAGTTCGCCAGATGGTCTTCGAGCCACAGCGTGCCCTCGAGGTCGAGATAGTTGGTCGGCTCGTCCAGCAGCAGGAGATCCGGCGCGGCGAACAGCGTCGCGGCGAGCGCGACGCGCATCCGCCAGCCGCCGGAAAATTCCTCGCAGGCGCGGGCCTGATCCGCGGTCGAAAATCCGAGGCCGCTGAGGATCGCAGCAGCCCGGGCGGGCGCCGAATGGGCGTCGATATCGACGAGTCTCGTCTGGATATCCGCGATGCGGTGCGGATCGTGGGCGGTGTCGGCTTCCCGCAGCAACGCATCGCGCTCGAGGTCGGCCTTGAGCACGACCTCGATCAGGCTTTCCGGCCCGTTCGGGGCCTCCTGGGCAAGGCTGCCGACGCGCCAGCGTGGCGGAATCGCGATGGAACCGCTTTCGATCGGTAATTCGCCGCGGATCGCCGCAAACAGCGTCGATTTGCCGACCCCGTTGCGGCCGACGAAGCCGACGCGGGCGCCCGGCACGATTTGGGCTGAGCCATGATCGATCAGAAGCCGTCCGGCGATGCGGACCGATATTTCGGTGAGTGAAAGCATGCGGGGTTGTCACCGCTGCGAGCGCCAAACGCAACCCTGTTTTTTCGCAGCCAACGTCACCGACCCGAACAGGGATTCATTGCGGACCTTACGCGGTCCATCCTCTCCAGCCTGCGGAATCATGACGGCAAGGGCGTCTGGCGCACCGACGAAGGCAGCCCGGCAAGGTGGGTCATTACACCCTAATGGGTATCTTGGGAGCGGGCGTAACGCACTGTATTGTTGCCCTGTCTCTGTAACCCCTTGAGACAAAGCCCCCCAACGGCCTCAGCCCGCCCCCGTGCTGAGGTCGTTTCTTTCAGAGGCGGCTTTCTGCTTATTTCTTGAGGTCAGCGGCAAAGAACTTGGCTGCCTCTGCCTTCGCTTCCTGATCCACCTTGGCGTCGTATCTGAGCGGCAGGTTGAACTTCTTGCCGAGCTCGGTAGCTTCGGGGTTCGTGAACGCGTGCACCGCGCCGGGATATTCGATGATCCGATAATCGGCCTTCGCGGCGTCGAAATCCTTCTTGAGCGCATCGTACTGCTCGCGCTTCACGAAGGGATCGTCCGCGCCGTTCAGGATGAGGATCTTCGCCTTGACGGTTCCCGGCGCCGGCGCCGGGGTATTGAGACCAAGGGAAGCGTGAAAGCCCGCAACGGCGCCGAGGTCAGCGCCGGCGCGCGCCATGTTCAGCACGACCGCGCCGCCAAAGCAGTAACCGACGGCGCCGATCCGCTGGGGATTGACCGAGGCTTGCTTGGCGAGCTGTTCCCGCGCTGCGTTAAAGCGCGCTTCCATCACCTTCGGGTCCTTCATCACCGAAGACGAGAGCGCGCCGGCGTCCTTCGGGTTGTCGGCGGTCTTGGCGTCGCCGTACATGTCGGCAATGAAGGCCGTGTAGCCCTGCTGCGCGAACTTCCGCGCCTCGTCATGGATGTGCTTGGTAATGCCCCACCATTCATGCACCATGACGATCCCGGGCCGCTTGGCCGTGACGGCGTCGTCGTAAACGACAAAACCCTTCATGGTGGTGTCGCCGGCCGTATAGGTGACCGGCTCTTCCCTGATCGCCGCGTTTGCGTTCGCGACCATTGCAATGGCGCAGAGTGCTCCCACGATAATCGTTCGCATGCTGACCTCCCGGGGATTTTGACAGAACCATATTGGCATGCCAGCGATTTCCGCGCCAGCCTGACGGCGCCGTCGGAGCTGCTGCGAAATATCGTCGACGCCGGAAACGGCGGCAAACTGCTCAAACATCCAGGTACTTGAAAGCAGCCGCCTTACCCGGGCGGCCTCTGCGATCTCCTGGTGTCCAGCCGCTCTTGTTGGTCGGCCAAGGTACGCCATGCGGCTTCCATTCGCATGAAGGCAGCCTTGGTTTCCTCGTCTTCGGCTCTTTCCGCCAGGAAGGCGCAGTCAGCAGCATTATCACGATAAAGATCAGCCAAACTCATTCCGGCTAGATGGACGGGGGACGATCCGTTTCAACAGAAAAGCTGCATGAAATGTTGGTAAGCCGAGAAGCCCGTAGGATGGCTGGAGCGCAGCGATACCCATCGCGTGATGGACGCAGCCCTACGGGCTGTCTTCCGCAATTCGTAATTCCCTCGGATCAGGCGGCGGCCCGTTTGGTCGGGCGGGAGGCCGGCGTTCTCTTCGGTGGCGGAAGCAGCAGGTCGGCCGGGATATGGAAACGGGCGCGCAACCTCTGCACCATGGCCATGCTCAGCTCCTTTTTTCCTTGCAGGACTTCACTGACGCGGCTCGGTGTCCCCAGGATCGGCACCATGTCCGCGCGGGTGAGACCGTGTTGATCCATCAGATGGCGGATCAGGTCCGCCGTGCTCGGCGGCCGGCGCGGCCATCTGGTTTCCTCATAGGCTGCGATCAGGCGCGCTTGCGCCTGGAGCCGGGCCATGTCGGCTGGGTCGTCCGACTGCCACAGCCGGTCGACGAGGGCGTGGGCGCGCGCGAGTTCCGCATCGCTATCGATCAGGATCAGGGTTGCATCCATCACACGGTCTCCGCATCTATGCTGTCGTATTCAACCATTCGGGTCCCGATGAAGTGCCGATCGCGATCTTGCTACGTCCAACAGCCCTCAAGGCTTCGGTGGGCACCGATCCGATCGAACGGCGACCCAGCTCGGGCCGTCACCCGGGCTGGGCCATTCCTCACGGAACG
>JBGPSI010000015.1:0-47527 GCA_041490045.1 Bradyrhizobium sp. | reverse complement strand
CGATCAGGTTACCTTCCTGACCGCGATCAACGCCAACGGTCCGGTGTCTCACCTCTAAAATAGTCTGCCTCGGATCGGGGCCTCCGGCAAGCTTCCTGTATTTCGAATAGCTTCCTGTAAATAAGCGTCCAGGATTGCCCGCTCCATTGCTGGTCGGTTTCCGCGCATGTGAAGGTTTGCGGATGCCGGCGCCATGAAGGTGGAGCGGGGGGCGCACCGGGGCCGGCGTCCGCAAACCTTCAATGGAGGAAACCGCGGGAGGTGTGGCGAGGGGGCGCGTCAGACGCTATGGGCATTTAACGGCGGTTGTTAAGTGCAGCCGTCATGCGCCATCATCAAATCTGAGTCAGAGCCAATTTTTGGCGCCTATTCACAATCTGTTTTGCGAAATCCGCTGTAAGCCGTCCTTAGTCAGAACGATGCCTCCCAAGACTTCCTTCGCGTAGCCGACATCTTTTAGCCGGGATTGAATCCGGGCCGGAATGCGCGCGGTCGGATGCGCCGCGAGCTGCCGCAGGGCCTCAAATTCCATATCATTTAGCTCTGGAGGCAGAATTTGATCCATTCGCTAAATATGCGCCCGGCTCACACGTTTTCCAGTCAGCAAGGCTGCCACAATCAAACTGACGCACTACCAGAACTTGAGAAGGCCTCGTCGCCGGACCTAAGAGAGTTCGAAATAGGCCCACGGGAACTGATTTTGGTTTGACTGGTTCTAGAGTCATGCCGGGCCGCCCCCGGCATATTTCAGCCCCGAAGACGGCCTCAGCAGTTCCCCGCGCTGGGGCCGTTTCTTTTCCCGGGTTCCCGACGAAACATCTTGGCGATTGGACGAAGCCGTTTTCTTGGGTGACGAAGTCGGCCTGACACGAAGATCTCACTAGAATTCAGTCCGGCCAAACAACGAGGTTCGGTCATGCTGCTATTCATCCTCAACTCGATCTACCGAGGGTTCCTAAAGAGTTCGTTGGCCGGCATGCGCCGACACGCGATCGGCTGAACGCCGCGAGGCATGGAACCAATTTGCCCATGCGAAGTTCTGTGGCCGTGCTCCTGCAGGAAAATTACGATGCGCGACGCCAAAATCCCGGCGCCTTCGAACAGCGCGATCCGTGAAGTTGAGTTCGAGCGATGGCTGGATAGGACGGCCCTCATAGAGGCCGCTCCACCGAACTTCAATCAAGCAGCGAACGATAATCGGCCGGCCTGGCCGTTTATTCAATTTCCGGAAGGCTGGTACGGCAGTTGCTGAGTGAGGAATGTACCGGCGGCCAATATCGCATCAATCGAGCGGCAGCTTGCCCTGGCCCTCGAACGAGTCGATCAGGTTATAAAACATTCCGCGCTTGAGCATTTCAGCCTCCAGATTGGCTGCGTGCTCCTTCCAGTCGGGCGTCCCGCGAACGCGAAATCGCAGTTCGTCCCCTGTCTTTCGGCCGCGTCGTCGGCTGTTCGTGTCCTGGAACGCTACAGCACTATCGCCGTTGGATTTGAGGTCGCAGCCAGTTTCCTTCTGTCCGGTATACGACGTGGCCGCACATTTTAGTGATCGGGCACTGTGCGGTGCAAAAAGGAACCAAGGCTTCGCCAAATAGATGATGCTCCTCACGCTGGAGCCCAAGCACACAATTAACGAAGCATTAACCAATTGGCGGGAATAATCGTTTTGGTTTCGATAATTCCAGGAGGAGTTCTCGATGGCGAAGTTTGCAATAGGCGAGAAGGTCGATAACGCAACCGACGACCACGAGAGCGGCACGGTCGTCGCCGTATTTCCGACAGTTGACGACCGCTTCAGATACGCCGTTGACATGGAAGGGTACGGCGCGCTCCAGTTTTTCGCCGAGGAAAAACTAGTCGTCCACCACTGCTAGTCGGCGACAGTCGTGAGGATATAAAACTGATGGCGGCACGGGCGGATGTACCCGCGCGCCGGTAAGGTCGGGCCTCGGAGAAATCCGGGGCCTTACTTTTTGGAGACAATCATCGAATTGGCTTTTAGGCATTGGCAGCTTTTCGGGCCCGTGCCGATACTGCTTTCGGCTAACGCTGTCACAAAGCTCGCATCACACCTATCTGGGCGAACATCGTTGGCCCGTCGTGTTCTACAACGAGCAAGAGAGCCTCCATCGCGGCCTGACATTCCTTGGCATCGTGCTCTGCCTTCGGCAGCTTGGTGATGTAGAGCGCCGCGTCGCGAAGGGTGACCAGTTTCTTGCCTCTTGGCAATTCGATAGGCTCGCTAAATGGACGGCCCCAGATACCAGCTCAGGCGAGCCGCAGCGTAAGCTGGCGCACCGGGCCGCTGTAGCTGGCTACGAAATCTCGAATATGCCCAGGGACTGCGACGCCCTCGATATCGCAACGGGTCTGGATTTCGGTGGCAATTTCTTCCGAGACGTCGTCTGACCAGTGCTCAATCGTGTTGAAGGCGATCATGCGGATTGGGACGTTAGATTGCACCGTCAGAAGATGGTCGATGAGGGTTTCGAGGTCGGTCCGCTCTATCTCGGTTTCGCGGTAGACGCTGTCTAGCCCACCAAAGCGGTCAACTACGAGATATACGGTTTGATCCGCGCCGTGGGGCACGATCCTTGGCGTCCAACCAGACGCCCGCAAGAAAGTAAGGCCCAAGGATCGCTCCGGGGGTGGACCGTCACGCAGGAGGGCCTAGAGCTACTCCGGTAAGCTAGCCATTGCGTGAGGATGATCTGTAGAAAGCCCATGAGCCGTGCGGTCCTTGACCAGCGCAACCATGCCATTTCGGTGTAACCAAAGCAGCCCAACAGCGAGCTGGCGCAGATCATTTCGGTGTGCGCCAACAGGCAGACGACGCGCCCGACGCAGTGCATCAGCGGCCTGCCGTTCCAGCGCAGATAGCTCGCGTTCCATCGGCGTTCTCGTATGCCATCAATCAGCCCGACACCCCGGCGTCTTTCATATATTTCAATTCAGACGTATTTTTTGTGAAGCCGCCCACACGTCATTGAAGCGGAAGCGGAAGCAGCGGCGGTGCCGGTGGTATCCCGCACCGTCCTAGACAAGTCGCGCATCGCGTTCGGGCAGTCACTGAATCGAGATTGCACATCGACCGCCACCAATTGCCGTCACTGCTGCCCCCTTCGGAATAGCTCCGACCGCCCTATAAGGTAGCGGCTTCGAGATCTCTGCACGCGCAATGGCACCTGCAGCAATTTGCATTGTCACGCCTATGAGCCAATAGGTCCGAAGCGACAGTTGTGCGATGGTTGTATCAAAGGAAAACGTAGGTGAGTAGAAGCCAAGTTTGGAACCAACGCCGAGCTGCTCCTTGCGTTTTGGGCCTCGATAGGTTTTAAGTCCGGTGACTTCATGACCATAGGCATGAACGAGAAGCGCGCTGCGTGGCTTTGCCGCGTTTTAAGCAGAGTGACGCACCCAGCGTAGCTCATGCGCTTTAAAATGTTCTGAGCCTCCACAAATGGATCCATCATGGCAAAGATGAGCAAGAATCAGTTGATTGATGCAATTGCAGAGGGAACGCAGGTTTCCAAGGGAGACGTAAAGACCGTCATCGATCAGATGGCGACTGTAGGCTATAAGGAGCTGAATGAATCCGGTGAGTTCGTCATTCCCGGCTTCGTCAAAATGTCGGTCGTGAACAAGCCTGCTACTGAAGCCCGCAGCGGTGTAAATCCTTTCACGAAAGAGCCTATGGAGTTCGCGGCCAAGCCAGCCAGCAAGTCGGTCAAAGCGTCACCCCTGAAGGTTGCTAAAGACGCTGTTTGAAGCGGGCGGCTTGGCTGAGGCGGTTCATCTGAACTGTGGGTAATTCCATCACGCCCTAGACAGACACCTCCACCCGCACACTATGCGCCCCGAGACGGAATCTCTGGAGGGCCTAGGGGGCAGTCTCGCAAAGGCCATGCGGTGTAATACCCGCGTGGCCTTTTGTTTTTTATTTACGATTGTCTGACCGTAAAAATGCGAACTCTGTTCGTTCTCCGTGAACAGACAGTGATTTCAGACCGCCTTCGTCGGAGCGGCTAAGGCGTGATCTCCCGCTCTTGCGTCAGCTTGATCATGTGCACGGGCGGCTGTAGCGACGCTTCCCACACCAATCCACAAGTCGTAGCGGCTTGCCGATACCAGCCCATCGGAGGCATTCTTGCGCGATGGGAACGAAGTCGCGGGAAAGCATCTACGGCAGCTCGGTCCGGGCATCGTCGGAACGCGCGGCGGAGGCCCGCAAGCAGGCCGATCGGCTGGCCTGTGAGGCCTGGAACCAGCGCATGCTCGGTTTTCAGGGACCGGCGCAACCCTCCCCGACCTTGGGCGATGCGCTTAACGCCGGCTATCTCTACCTCGAAGTCAAATGCCTTGGCTGCGATACGCATCAGACCGTCCCGCTGAATATCGTGCGGCGGGGAAAGTCGACCCCCATCCACGAACTGGAACGATAATGCGGTGCCGGGATTGCTCGCAGCTCCGGGGCTACCCCTACAAGCGTAGCCATCTTGTCGCGCTGCGGCCGACCAAGATTTCCGCCAGCGATCCACCATCGACATGGTGGCCTGGAGAGCGGTAACGACAGCGGTCAAAGGGGAGGACATGAACAACATCAAGCACGAGCTGGAAAAGATCGGCTCGACGTACATGGAAAGCTTCAACAGAGAGGACGCGGCGGGGATCGTTGCGCTGTACGCGAATGGTGGGGCGCACGTCAATTCAGCAGGGCCTCGGACGGATATTGAACAGGTCTACCAGGCCATATTCAAAGCTGGATTTGATCACCGAGAGACAAGCCTCGATGAGGCTTGGCCCTTAGGGACTGACGCGGCACTTGCGATAGGCCAATATCGCATTGCCGGCAAAGACCCCACTGGCGCGCCCAAGGAGCGAGGAGGTTATTGGACGGCGACTTACGTCCGTGAAGACGGGAAATGGAAAATGCGCATGCAGACGGCTCTCCCGAAATAAGCCTCAAATGTGCAACCTCTATTCGATCACCACGAACCAAGCCGCCATTATCGCCCTATTTCGGGCAATCAACCATAACGTCGGCAACCTGCCGCCGATGCCGGGCGTCTTCCCCGATTGTCCGGCCCCTATCGTGCGCAATGCTGCCGAGGGCCGCGAGCTGACGATGATGCGCTGGGGCATGCCGCCGCCACCACGCACGGGCGGGCCGCCGGTTACGAACATCCGCAATACGTCTTCGCCGCATTGGCGAGGCTGGCTGAAACCGGAAAACCGATGTCTGGTCCCAGCCAACCGCTTCGCGGAATACGCGCCGGAGCCAAACCCGGAGACGAAGAAGAAGGATGTCGTCTGGTTTGCGCTCAACGAGGACCGCCCGCTTTTCGCTTTCGCGGGTATCTGGACCGAATTCAGGGGTGATCGCGGCACCAAGTCCAGACCGATCCCCGGCCCGCATCTGGTCTACGGTTTCTTGACGACAACACCGAACGCCATCGTCGAGCCGATCCATCCCAAGGCCATGCCGGTGATCCTGACGACAGACGAAGAGCGAGACGTTTGGATGCGCGCGCCGTGGGATGAGGCAAAGGTGCTGCAAAGACCATTGCCTCATGACGGGCTTGTTATTGCCGCTCGGGGTGCCGAGAAAGAAGATCGGGCGGCGGCGTGACTAGAACAGCGGCAGCCATAGTCGCGGCGCTGATCCTCATCCCGGCACCAGATGTGCTGGCCGACGATCTCGCCGGCCAGGCCAGCATAGTCGATGGCGACACGCTGGAAATCCACGGAACACGCATCCGGCTCTGGGGCATCGATGCTCCGGAAAGCAGCCAGCTTTGCCGGGGAGAAAACAGCTTGCAGTACCGGTGCGGAGCGAAGGCGGCGAACGATCTCGACGCTTTCATTGCGAGGCGGCCGGTGAGCTGCATCCCGATCTCGCTGGATCAGTACAGACGGACGGTGGCGACATGCTCGGTCGGCGGTGTGGACCTCGGCGAATGGCTGGTTCGCAACGGGCTCGCGCTGGATTGGCCGCAGTATTCGAAGGGCAAATTCGATGCGATCCAACGTGAGGCAGAGCACGCCGGGCGGGGCATGTGGTCGGGCAGTTACGTCGAGCCCTGGCTTTATCGGGTATGCATCCGAGCGGGCGGAAGCCCAGGAAACTGCTCAGACGACGCGAACGCCCATCCCTGAGGATTGCCGAATCGTGGCATGATCTATCCGGCGGTGCGTTTGTGGTTGTAAATCGGCGCGGGGTCCCGCCGCCGCTCGGCGAGCCAAGCTATTGATCTACCGAGCGGCGGCTACCGGATTCGCACATCTCGAAAACCGACTCTTCTTCAATCGCTTAGCCAGACACCCGCTTTGGACCATCAGGCATTGCCACAATCAAGCAAGTGACTCTGATGACGCATATTTTTAGCGAGCCGGCCGAAAACATCGAATCAGAAGTGTGCATGCGATAGCGAGCGGCGGAGGGGTCAGTCTTGGACGCTTTTTCACATAGGAGGACTATCTGCGCAATCCGCCTATCGAGTCCGACCGAGCGTCCTACGTAGGTAGGTTAACGATTCTTTGCCAATCTGCGTGATCCGCTCCAGTTCGTCATCCGACTTCGCGCGAATTTCGCCGATCGTCTTGAGGCCTGCCGACATCAAAGCGTTCCGTAGGATTGTTGGAAAGCGGACTGTTTCGATCAACGTTTCGTCGGGCAAGTTTGGTGCTGCATCAAACATGGCGAGCGCTATTTTGCCTTCGCCTTCGACCCCGCTCGGCCGCTCGGGACGCGGGACTTCTTGGCTTCCAAACCCTTTTCGGTCAAACGAAAGTGGACTTCATTCTTCGGGCCTTGGCGCTGCTGTTCGATCCAACCTTTACGGAGCAAAAGTTCTGCCAGAGTGCTCGCAGGTAGCAGACGCGCATTGATCCAGCCTGACCCCCGCAAGTACTGCATGAACTGTCGCTCTGGGTGATTCGCAAATGTTCTTTCGTCGCCTTTCATCCCGGCCTGCTAATCCCTAAGTGTAAATCCGCAATGGCATCTTCTTGGCCGCCAAGCCCTTTTCCGTGATGCGATAGTAAAGATCGTGTCCCGAACCTTGCTGTTCAATCCAGTCTTTCTTGAGCAAGCTCGCAATGAGGGCAGGTCCTGCGGATACTGGTATCGCGCTGGGCTTTACCCATCCGCCTGCTCGGAGATGCTGCATGAACTGACGTTCGCGGTGGGTCGGCAGATGAGGATCGGACAGCCTCACTGAGCACCTTTCGCGTTCGGCCTGAGCACGACCAGCCTGAGGCCCGCGTCGCTCATTGATCAAAACAGCCAATCGAGAGGGCTATGTTGCACCCGACGTCGGGTCAGTTCTTCGCGCAACGCGCTCGCGTACCTTTTCACGGAATCGCCCGACATGAATTTATGCGGTAGCCCACGCTCGGCGTCGACCTGAGTCCGGATATTTTCGTAAAAGCGCAATACGGTCTCGTCTTTCAATCGAACCAGTTCCAAAACTCTCTCCTCAAAAATTCAATTCTTTAAACCAATTTGGGCCTGCGGCAATCACGCCAGACTGGGCGATCAGCCAATCCTACAATCGCGTTGCTCGAAAGCCTCAATGCGCGTGGAATTTCCAGCGGCCATAAAAATCAATTTTGACTGTGTAGCACATGCAGCTCTTAACTTCTAGAAGGTCTGCGCGGGAATTCCCAATGTTATCCGTGATCATAATAGCCTTGATGGTGCTCAGTATCGGCGTCCTCATTGCCCACGCAATGGACGCCTTCCGCTCTTAATCTATGGGCGCAGGATAGGTCGTTTCTTCGGCAACGGGATATGCTCGGTGATGGTCGGTTTATCTGCGGAAGCCTGCGCATTCGGGTCTTGCTTTAGGATGGCTTGGGCGGCTTGCAGGAATTGATCCGGTGTTTCCTCTGCTGTTGGGCGATCAATGTTAGCCGGGATATTCACACTTAGCGCAAAGGCGCCCTCTTCGGAGCGGCAGGTGCGAAGTGCGGTTCGGGATGCTTGATCACTCCAGTACCGAACTGCAGCGATAGATAGAAATTGGCCCTTCAGCTTCGAGGGAGCCCTGCGATTTCTAGGCCGTCGCCAAGCCGGGACATAAACATCGGAGTGAACGGCCAGGCTTGCCGCGCTTCGGCGGCGGTGAGATCGGGATCCTTGCGTATGAGTTGGCGAGCCATGCGCCGCGCTTCGCTGTGCGCCCCGGTCATGGCCGCCGCAGCGACCGCCACACGTTGCGCCCAGAAGGATCCCGGAGAGGCCTGGACACCGCTGACCACCCAGCGTATCGCGCGATCGTAGCGGCCAGCAGCGAAATGCGCGCACCCGATGCCGATGAAGCTGAGATGGTGTAAATCGACGCGGGGTCCCGACGTCGATCGGCGAGCCAAGCTATTGATCTACCGAGCGGCGGAGGGGTCAGTCTTGGACGCTTATTCACAATTAGATAACAATCGGGGGTAGAGCGGACATCGCGATTGCGCACGCCGGCACTTCGGTGCGACGCAGCTTTAGTGCCCGATGCGTGCCGAGGCCGGGTGGCCTGGCACCTTGAAGCGCTTGCCGGTGTCGGTCACCTTGGTGCCGTCCACCTTCAGGATCGAGAAATCCTGGCTCAGGAAGTTTCCGGCCAAGATGTACTTCCCGTCCGGCGTGAACACAACGGCTTCCGGCAATCCGCCGACCTCGATGTCTTGGGTCTTGGTGACCTTCTTGCCGTCGATCGTCAGGATCGAGAGGCTGCCGTTCTTCTGGTAGAAGAACGCTTTCTTCATGTTGGAGCCGCGCAAGATGGCGGCGACCGCGAGATCGCCCTTCGGGCTCATTGCCAGCCCTTCGGGTCCGTCGCCGACCACCACCCGGTCGATGATGCGCGGCGGATTGGCCTCGAGATCGACAACGCTCGTGGTGTCGACGCTACCGTCGGACGAGCCGGCACCGCCGTTGTCAGAGGTTAACGCGAGCTTGCCGTTGGGCGACACCACGACATTGTAGGGCCACTGGCCGGTCGGGAGATCGATTTTGCTGTAGGTCACTTTACCGCCGGCAATATCCAGCACTGATAGCTTGTGCGCCGGAAACCGTGTGGTCAACGCACGCTTGCCATCCGGCGTGAACACGACATGCGAGACGCTGTCGGGCATCGAAACCATATCGGTGATCTTGACGTCGGTGCCGTCGACGGAGAGCACGCTGATGGAATTGTCGCCACGGTTGGCGACCAGCGCCATCTTGCCGTCCGGGCTGAAGCTCAGGCCCGACGGCTGCTTGCCGCCGGTGATGGTCGCCGCCAGCTTCGGTGGGGTGGCCTTGAGATCGATGACATAGATCTTGTTGTCTGGAACCTGCTTCAGCGCATCGCCGTCCTTGGTATTGTCGATCGAATCCGCCACGAGCGCGACCGCGCCAGTCGGGTCGATGTCGACATTGACGGGCGGCCCGACAACGGAATTTTTCAGCGGCAGGCTGGCGACGATCTTAGGGCTTTCAGGATTGGCGAGATCGACGATCAGGACCTGGTCCTTGCCGTCCGGGGAGAGGACCGGCTTGCCGTCATCGTCCCACACGATCTTCTCATCGAGCCCGACGATCATGAACGGCTTGGCATGAGCGAGGTTGATGATGGAGCTGCAAAGAAGGATTGCGGCTCCCAATGATAATCCTACTGTTCGATTGACGGGCATTGTGGCGTTCTCCCGGATGTGGCCGACCTCTCACGGGCCGGTTTTGCAACCTTAGAGTACGCGCGGAACCAAATTGTTGCCAGTGTTGAGACCTGCCGACGGACCCCGAGGGCGCGGTAATTGATGATGGTTTGCTCACTACCAGCCCGCCCAAATTAAAAACGCTACTACCGATGTTTTTGATCCGACTGTACGATAGGCGACTCACAAGCAAGAAGACCGCCCGAAGACGGTCCACTATGGAGGTTTGCGAATTGGTCCGGTTGCCCGGAGAAAGCCGCCACTAATTGGAATTCAGAGGCTTGGCGCTCGTGATGTCAGGGAGGGGCTGTTTGAGTGTTCGGTCGACCGTGCAAAGCACTCCTCGCTCGGCTTCGTTGGCGATCTTCTGCAAGAGCGCGGCCTTAGCCTTGTCTGGTTCAGCGAGAGCCAGTCGCCGGTATCTTACTGCCCGATCGTGGGTTTTGTCGCTCATACTCGAAGTGTCTACGCTTCAGGGCCAAGCGGCAATCAAAGGCCGTTGTTAAGATTGATGTCCGCTGGGTCGGTTAAATCCGGAACCGGGTTCACGATCTGGCGATCGCGATGCGAAAGACACAGGGACTATTTGGGTTAGGCACCAATGTTTTAGAGCCGTTTCAACCGCTCCGCGCCCTTCGTACTTTTGGCCACCATCGCCAGCCCTTAGGTTTCGCCGCCAGCCCAAGTTCTATAGCGGGGCGCCGCCCTTTTCACCTACCCCGGAGTGAGCGCGCTCTGGGGCCCTCTCGAAATCGAACTATCAAGCTAATTTCTAATCGGCAATTTCTGTAATGGTGGGGTCCCAATCGGCGCCGGTCGCCGGGAGGCAGAAAGGTTAGTTGAAGACCTCCGTTGAATCGTCATTTGACAATCGACATTGGCACATTTGCTTGGTACAAAGCGTCGATCTTTGGTAGCGCTAAGCCATTGGTTTTGCTATAGTTGTGGGGCTGAGCCGACAATCCTTTCCTGGGCACCATCTGCCCAAGCCCGCAATCCAACATCATTCCGATCCTCGGATACGCGCCAGCAGCTTCACGGCGTGCTCGGCGCGGCGGAGGGGCTCGAGGCTGCGATAGGTTCGCGCCAGCAACAGCGCGCCCTCGAGCTGGCTGAGAACCAGGGTCGCGGCCAGATCCGCATCGCCCGCCGGCATGCCGAAGCGGAACAGCCCGCGTTTGATCTCAAGCTCCCATTTCTGGAATGCGGTGCGGGTCGCTTGGCCCAGCACTTCGGATTGCGCTGCGGTTTCCAGCGCGCTGGTCGCGATCGGACAGCCTTCGCTGTAACCGGAGCGCTCGAGATCCGACGCCATCGCGCGCACGATCCGCAGCAGAAAGCTTTCGGCGCTGTCCGATGCCTCGGCGGCACGGGCGATGCCCTGGCGCACGGCTTCCGCCGACAGCGCCAAAGCGGCCTCGCCGATCTGCTCCTTGCCCTTCGGGAAATGGAAGTAAAGCGATCCGCGCGGAGAGCCTGCCGTGGCCAGAATGTCGTGCAGTGCGGTACCGTGATAGCCCTGCTGACGAAACAGCTTCGCCGCCGCCGCCAGCGTTTTTCCTTTGGAATCAGATGCTTTAGCCATATTTTGAAAATATCAATTGCAAATCGGTATGTCGACCTTCATAATATGTAGTTTGATATACATATTTTTAAAATGGCCGAATTCGCCGCCGCCGAAGCCAAGGACACGCGGCTTGATCGATCCGCAACCGGCCTTAGCCCGGGTCGGCACCCCGATATCGGATGCCGCCGGCGCCCTGTTTTACCGCGTCTATCTTTCCCGCAATCCGGTCATCGCTGAACGGGGCGTTACGCCGCCGGCATTTCACCCCGCCGCGCTGGCGCTGCTCGCGATCACCGCCGCGCTGCTGTGGCGGCTCGCTCGAATGGCCAGGATTTAGGCGCTCCCGGCGGCTGATCGACCGCTCGCCTCCTTTGGATTTGGGCGGTAGATTGGACGCCGTCGATTCGACAAGGCCCGAGAGACCAAGACCACATGACCGTACGCCTGCATCGCGGCGATCTGCCCGATTTGTCCCGCTACGCCGCTTCGGTGGCGATCGATACCGAGACCATGGGCCTGCACCCGCATCGCGACCGGCTCTGCGTGGTGCAGCTTTCGAACGGCGACGGCAGCGCCGACGTTGTGCAGATCCCGAAGGATCACGGAAAGGGCCCTGCCGACGCGCCGAACCTGAAGGCGCTGCTCGCCAATCCGAAGGTGACGAAAATCTTTCACTTCGCGCGGTTCGATCTCGCGGCCCTCTACAATGCTTTCGGCGTGATGCCGCAGCCGGTGTACTGCACCAAGATCGCCTCGCGGCTGTCGCGCACCTACACCGATCGCCACGGCCTGAAGGATCTGGTGCGCGAGGTGCTCAACATCGACCTGTCGAAGCAGCAGCAATCGAGCGACTGGGGCGCCGCGAGCCTGAGCGAGGCGCAGCTCGCCTATGCGGCCTCCGACGTGCTGCATCTGCATGGCCTGCGCGAACGGCTCGATGCCATGCTCGCCCGCGAAGGCCGTCTGGAGCTGGCGCAGGCCTGTTTCGAGTTTCTGCCGACCCGCGCCAAGCTCGATCTGCAGGGCTGGGACACCGAAGACATATTTGCCCACTCTTAAGGCTGGGCGCCGGAAAAGCGCTTTGCCGCGGCTGCCGCCCCGTTTCGGTCACACTGGTAACGCGAGGTCCCCCCTGCAATATCCGGCAGGGCCGGGTAGAATGGCTCATCACGCCTGTGCTTCGGAGCAGCGGTGAATTCGGTCCAGAACCCAGCGTATCAGGCCGGAATGGAGGCGCGCTTTGCGATTGCGGCGCGCCACAGTCGGATGGTGCGGGTTTTGCGTGTCGCGGTCCCGGCGGCCGTTGCGCTGGCGATGGCCGGCATCGTCGCGGTGTCGGTCTTCAATCCATTCCGGATGCTGTTGCCCAAGCTGCCGGTCGACATGGACAACCTCGTCGTCTCCGGCACCAAGATCACAATGGAATCGCCGCATCTGTCCGGCTACACGCCGGACCGGCGGCCGTACGAAGTCTGGGCAAAAACCGCGACCCAGGACGTGACCGATCCGGATCACGTCGATCTCCGGACGTTGCGGGCCAAGGTATTGATGGAAGACCAGACCACCACCATCACGCTCGACGCCCGCAACGGGCTGATGGATACCAAGCAGCAAATACTGGATTTGCATAAGGAAATCTTCCTGCAGTCTTCCACCGGCTATGAAGCACGGCTCTCGCAGGCGCTTGTCGACATGGGCAAGGGCACGGTGACCTCGGAAGAACATGTCGACGTCAAATTGCTGAACGGAACGCTGTCCTCGGACAGGCTCCGGATTACTGGGGGCGGAGAGGTCGTGAGGTTCGAGGGCAACGTGGTGATGAATTTGGACAATCTGGGAGATCCCGGGCAGCCGGCGAGCGCTCCCGCGGAACCCGAGCCCGCGCCGGTCCATTCCGGCAAGCCGAAGTCTTCGCCGCCCAGGACCGGCAACCCCAGATGATTCTCGAGATGATGGTCCCTCCACGCAACTGGTTCAGCAGGACTTGGTTCAGGCCAATCGCGCAGGGCACCTGCGCGGTCGCTTTCACGCTCGCGACGATCGGCGCCGGTGACGCCGGCGCGCAGAGCGCGATGACCGGGGTGCCGAATGCGATGCAGGGGTTCTCGCAGAATCGGGATCAGCCGATCCAGATCGAGGCCGCCAGCCTCGAGATGCGCGACAAGAAAAAGGAAGCGACGTTCTCCGGCAATGTGAAGGTGGTGCAGGGCGACACCACCATGACCTCGAAGACGCTGGTGGTGTTCTACGATTCGACGCCGGCCGCCGCCCCGGCGGCCAACGCGAAGGCGGCAAAATCGGCGCCGATGCCGGCCGCCGCTCCCGGTCCCGGCGGCAGTTCGTCGATCAAGCGGCTGGAGGCGCGCGGCAGCGTGGTCGTCACCCAGAAGGACCAGGTCGTGACCGGAGAGACCGCGGTGTTCGACACCAGGACCAATCTGATCACCATGCTCGGCGGCATCGTGCTGACCCAGGGCAAGAACGTGCTGCGCGGCGACCGTCTGATGGTGGACATGACGACGGGGGTATCGCGGGTGGAATCCGACTCAGGGCGGGTGCAGGGCCTGTTCCAATCGTCTGGGCAGGGCGGCCCGGCGATCCCGGGCATACAATCCTCGCCGACCCCGCTCGTGCCGAATGGCTCAAGTAAACCGAAATAGGATCAATCACTTATACGATATCCGGGGGCCGCGAGGTTGAAGGGCGGGGTATGAGCCTGTATCTACGGGCGGCCGGGGGATCGTGCGCCGCAGCACTCCGGGCCTCAAACCGAGGGGTGTTGCGCTGGGCAAGCGACATCCATTCCTTCATGTTGCGCGAGGCGAATCGAGCAGCCCGCGGGGTTGCGGGATCACCGTGAAAGGCTGAGCGAAGCGGGGATGGTGGATTTACTCGGCATGTTCCGTCGCCGCCCGGCGAAACGCAGCGCGCCCGGATTTGCGCGCTCGCGCGCGGACATCACCGCGCTCGACGACGGCCTCGGCGAGATGTTGCATAGTCCGGTCCGCGATGCGCCGCCGATCGCCCGCGACGCGCCGTTGCCGAGGCCGGAACCGCCGCGAGCCGAAAGGCCGCGGGCAGAAAAACCGAAGGCCCGGGCGAAGACCAGTGGCGGCGCGCAGGCCCCGCGGCTGTTGCAACGGCCGGGCTATCTGGCTGTGCATAGCGTGGAAAAGAGTTTCGGCAGCCGCCAGGTCGTGCGCGGCGTCAGCATCTATGTCCGCCGCGGCGAGGCAGTCGGCTTGCTGGGCCCGAACGGCGCCGGCAAGACCACGGTGTTCTACATGATCACCGGCCTGATCAAGGCCGATCGAGGCGCCATCGAACTCGATGGCCACGACGTCACCAAACTGCCGATGTATCAGCGCGCACGGTTGGGGATCGGCTATCTGCCGCAGGAAGCGTCGATCTTTCGCGGCCTCACGGTGGAGCAGAACATCCGCGCCGTGCTCGAGGTCGTGGAGCCCTCGAAGAAGAAGCGCGAGGCCGAACTCAATTCGTTGCTCGACGAATTCAACATCACGCGCCTGCGCAAAACGCCGTCGATCGCGCTGTCGGGCGGCGAGCGGCGCCGCGTCGAGATCGCACGCGCGCTGGCGACGCGACCGAACTACATGCTGCTCGACGAACCCTTTGCCGGCATCGATCCGATCGCGGTCGGCGACATCCAGGATCTGGTCCGTCATCTCACCAATCGCGGCATCGGCGTGTTGATCACCGACCACAATGTGCGCGAAACGCTCGGCCTGACCGATCGCGCCTATATCGTCTATGCCGGGGAGATCTTGACCGAGGGCAGTCCGGAGGAAATCGTCAACGACCCGGATGTACGCCGCCTTTACCTTGGCGAGGAATTCCGCCTTTAAATTTCCGCGGCGCCTTAACCCTGTCGTGCGCCTTGTCGGAAATCCGCCCTCTAGTCCGTTTTTATCATTCGTCAAGCCGTGTACATCGGCTTTGGACTAGTTTAAGCAAGAATTGGACCAACTTCAGGGAACGGTTCTTGCCTCTATGGCGCTGACGCAGAGATTAGAGTTCCGACAGTCGCAGTCGCTGGTGATGACGCCGCAATTGATGCAGGCGATCAAGCTGCTGCAATTGTCCAATCTCGACCTGTCGGCCTTTGTCGAGGAAGAGTTGGAGCGAAATCCGCTGCTGGAGCGCGCCAGCGACGGCCCCGAGGCCCCGGTGGCGGGCGAGCCGCCGATGCCGGAGCCGGCCGAATACGCCGATTCGGACGATTCCGGCGGGTCCTATGGCGACGAATCCGGCGGCGACCGCGCCGAGACGGCGGGCGGTTCGCCCGGCGACAGTTTTGAGCCGGGCCAGGAAGAATGGATGAATCGCGATCTCGGCAGCCGCACCGAGATCGAGCAGACGCTGGATACCCCCCTCGACAACGTCTTTTCCGAGGAGCCGGCCGAGGCCGCCGCGCGCACCGCGCAGGATGCGGCGCCGACCGCCTACACCGAATGGGGCGGCGGTGCTTCCAACGACGAGGCCTACAACCTCGAGGCCTTCGTCGCCGCCGAGGTGACGCTCGGCAGCCATCTCGCCGAACAGCTGGCGGTGGCGTTCACCGCACCCGCGCAGCGCATGATCGGCCAATATCTGATCGACCTCGTCGACGACGCCGGTTATCTGCCGCCGGATCTCGGACAGGTCGCCGAGCGGCTGGGCGCGCCCCAAGCCGACGTCGAAGCGGTTCTCGCGGTTTTGCAGAAATTCGATCCGCCCGGCGTCTGCGCGCGCTCTCTAAGCGAATGCCTGGCGATCCAGCTGCGCGAGCTCGACCGCTACGATCCGGCGATGCAGGCCCTGGTCGAGCATCTCGATCTGCTGGCCAAGCGCGACATTGCGTCGCTGCGAAAACTCTGCGGCGTCGACGACGAGGATATCACCGACATGATCGGCGAAATCCGCCGTCTCGATCCAAAGCCGGGTTTGAAATTCGGCTCGACGCGGACCCAGACCATGGTGCCGGACGTCTATGTGCGGCCCGGGCCCGACGGCGGCTGGCACGTCGAACTCAACAGCGATACGTTGCCGCGCGTGCTGGTCAACCAGACCTATTACACCGAGCTGTCGAAGACGATCCGCAAGGACGGCGACAAATCCTATTTCACCGACTGCCTGCAGAATGCCACCTGGCTGGTGCGCGCGCTCGATCAGCGCGCCCGCACCATCCTGAAAGTCGCAACCGAGATCGTGCGTCAGCAGGACGGCTTCTTCACCCATGGCGTGGCGCATCTGCGGCCCTTGAACCTCAAGGCGGTTGCCGACGCGATCCAGATGCATGAATCGACGGTGTCGCGCGTGACCGCCAACAAATACATGGCCACAAATCGCGGCAGTTTTGAATTAAAGTACTTCTTCACCGCCTCGATCGCGTCCGCTGACGGCGGCGAAGCCCATTCGGCGGAGGCGGTGCGTCACCACATCAAGCAGCTGATCGATGCGGAGGACCCGGCGCTGATCCTCTCCGACGACACCATCGTGGAACGATTGCGCGCCACCGGCATTGATATCGCCCGCCGCACCGTCGCGAAGTATCGCGAAGCGATGCGAATCCCGTCCTCGGTGCAGCGCCGCCGCGACAAGCAAAGCATGCTCGGTAATGCCCTTTCGGCCCCTGCCGCGTCCCCCGACCGGTCCCGCGATACCCAGCCTGCCTGATTGCGTCCCGGCTAAATCGGGATAGTGTCGGTTCCCCTGCTGACTAATCGAGGCATCAAAAATGACTCTGCGGATTTCGGGAAAAAGCATCAGCGTCGGCGACGCGCTGCGCGGCCGCGTCAGCGAGCGCACCGACGAGGTGCTGCGCAAATATTTCGATGGCAATTATTCCGGGCACATCACGCTGAGCAAGGATGGTTTCGGCTTCCGCACCGACTGTGCGCTGCATCTGGATTCGGGGATTACGCTCGAGGCCGATTCCAACGCCGCCGACGCCTATGCCAGCGCCGACCAGGCGCTGTTGATGATCGAGAAGCGGCTGCGCCGCTACAAGAGCCGGCTGAAGGACCGCTCCGCCCGCAAGGCCCACGCCGCGTCGGAAGCGCTTGCGGAAATGAATGCGCCGACGCTGGACGCGCCGAGCTATGTGATCGAAGCCCCCGGCGAAGACGACGACGATGTCACCGGCTACAGCCCCGTGATCATTGCCGAGGCCACTACCGCGCTGAAGCGGCTTTCGGTCAGCGAAGCCGTGATGGAACTCGACCTGACTGGCGCTGCCTGCGTCGTGTTCCAGCACGGCTCCAGCGGCCGAGTGAACATCATTTACCGGCGCGCGGACGGCAATATCGGCTGGATCGATCCGCCGGTGGTTAAGTCGGGGCGGTAGGCCCCGCCGGCATTGACGCCCCAAACGCCCCTTCCTATGGTCCGCCGCCCCGAGGGGAGGGCCTGGGAACAGTGTTCCGGCAGTTGGCACCGGTCTTGCGTTGGAGTAGAAGCGCCCCAATTACGACCCAGTACTAGGCTGTAAGCCGTCTCCCGCCTCATCTTCCCGACGCTGCCCCGCTAGAGCCTGTTTCGCAACCTTACGGTTTAATTCACCTCGGAACGCCCCATGACGATTACCGACCTGGTCGCACCCGAGGCGATTCTCCCGGCTTTGAAGGTCAACAGCAAGAAGCAGGCGCTGCAGGAACTGGCGGCGCGGGCCTCCGCCTTGACCGGACAGAACGAGCGGGCGGTTTTCGAAGTCCTGCTGCAGCGGGAAAAGCTCGGCACCACCGCGGTCGGCTATGGCGTCGCCATCCCGCACGGCAAGCTGCCCAAGCTGGAAAAGCTGTTCGGCCTGTTCGCCCGGCTCGAGCGCCCGATCGATTTCGAGGCGATGGACGGCCAGCCGGTCGACCTGGTGTTCCTGCTGCTGGCGCCGGAAGGCGCGGGCGCCGACCACCTGAAGGCGCTGGCCCGGATCGCCCGCTTGCTGCGCGACCAGGACGTCGCCAAGAAGCTGCGCGCCTCCCGCGACGCGCAAGCCATCTATTCGGTGCTGGCACTGCCGCCGGCCACCGCGGCGTAGCATCCGTCCGCGTCGGCTTCGGCGTTTTTCCGACCTGTGCTACACTCATCCTATGACAAGGGCCGAAGCACTCAGGAAACTGCGCAGCCAAGCAGGCGCCATCAAGGCGCTGGGTGCGACGGCGCTCTATCTGTTTGGCTCAACCGCCCGGAACAAGGCAACCGCCAAAAGCGACATCGACCTTTTTATCGACTACGACCCTCGCGGCCGATTCAACGCCTTGGACTTGGTGGCGGCCAAGCGATTGCTTGAGGAAAGTCTCCGTGTCGGGGTCGACCTCACTACCCTTAAAGGACTCCACCCGCTGATACGTAAACAGGTCGAGGCCGAGGCCACGCGGGTTTTTTAGATGGCCACGCGCTCCCCTTTGTTGCGTATACACGACATGCTTGAGAACATCGGTGGAATTGAAAAGGCGCTCGCCGGAAAATCGATTCGCGACTATGAGCGCTCCTGGCTGCTGCGCTCAGCGGTCGAGCGCGGCATCGAGATCATTTCCAAAGCCAGCCGCCATCTCGGCCGTGACCTGAAAGCGCAGCACAAGGGTGTACGCTGGTAAGGATATCGCCGGCATTGGCAATATTTTACGGCACGACTACCAGCGCATTGACGCCTCGATCATCTGGAAGGCGGTCAAAGACGATTTGCCGCCGCTCAAGGAAGCACTGCTGGCGATCAGGGAGACCCTGAAATAGCAGCCAACGCGTAAGACACCGGCCGGTCGGGCGTCGCCCGCCGTCGAAAATAAATTCGTCCGCAAAAAAGCGCGGGTCCTTCCGGCCAAGCCAGGAAGAGACCCGCGCGTCGCGAATTCTCATATCGTTCGGGGAAAGCCGCAAGCGGCCGCGTTAATCAGAGCCCAGCCGGCCTGCCGTCAGTGACACGCGCAAGTGCCTGTGCCGGGACTGCGGCAACGTCGGCTCAGTGAACGCTGACGGCCTGCAGTTCGTTGCTCCAGGCATTGGCGATCGCGGCTTCCCGGCTGTCGGTCAGCATGATCGGCGTGCCATCGGCGGCATGCAGCGCGAAAAGCTTCAGGCCCGGCGCGATCTTCGGCGCCTGGGGGAAAAGACCCGGCACGTCCTCGGAGCGGATCTGCTTCACATAGGCGATGTGACCCTCGCCCAAGGTCGCCAGCGACTCCGTGGAGACGCCCGCCGGCTCAAACACAACATTACCTTCAGTCATGGTCTCGACTCCTCTATGTAGACTAAGCGGTCGAGTCCGCTACTCGTTCCATTATTCATGTTCATTGATAGCGATTGTCTTAACGATCCTCTCCGGCTCAGGCCGGGCCAGATCGATCGACAACAGCCCGTTTTTCAGGTCCGCGCCCAGCACCTGCATCCCCTCCGCCAGCACGAAGGTGCGCTGGAAGTGGCGCGCGGCGATGCCGCGATGGATGTATTGCCGGGCCTTGTCGTCCTGCTGGCGACCGCGGATCACGAGCTGGTTTTCCTCAATGGTTACATCGAGTTGGTCGCGGGTAAATCCCGCCACCGCCAGCGTGATTCGTAAGCGTTCAGGCTGGCCGTTGGCGCGGTCGCACCTCTCGATATTGTAGGGAGGATAGCCGTCGGCGCCCTTCACGACGCGATCGAGCGCACGCTCGATTTCGTCGAATCCCAGCAGGAACGGACTGGATAACGTGGGAACACGAGTCATTTTATTTACAAAGCCCTCTCGAAGCGACTTTGGCATTCCAGGGCCCTTGCGGCGCCCCATGGTGACCGGGTGGCGGATCTGCCCTCCGGTCAACAGGCAATATGGGCATGATTTGGAGGCTGTTCAAGCGCCTGCGGAACCACGGGAATCCCCATTCCAGCGTCATTTCGGCGCGGGCACCTGGCTGCCGGCCGGCCCGATGACGAGCAAACCTCTCGAGGTTCCGGGTTCGCGCGTGGCGCGCCGCGGAACGACGCTCACAACTCGATCCGCTTGCGGCCGTCGGCGCTGAACAGATGCAGTTTCTCGCGCGGGGCTGCGGCGCGGATGCGCTCGCCGATGGCAGGGGCGACCGCGCCGGGAATTCGCACGATCACCTCGCCCGGCGGCAATTCGCCGGGGGTGGCCGCGACGCCCTGCGTCTCCTGCCGGCGGGAGCCGTAGATGAAGGTCTCGGCGCCGACGCGCTCGATCGCCTCCACGGTTAGATTGAGCGCCACGCCGCCGGCGACCGTGTCGCTGGAAATGACAAAATCCTCCGGGCGAATGCCGAGAAGCCCGGCCTCGTTCGTCGCGGCACCGCCTTCGAGCTGCGATTTGATTTCGTCCGAGCGCATCGGCAGAAGATTCATCGGCGGCGCGCCGATGAACGAGGCGACGAAGGTCGTCGCCGGTTTCTGGTAGATGTCGAGCGGGTTGCCGATCTGCTCGACCTGGCCGCCATTCATCACCACCAAAATATCGGCGAGCGTCATCGCCTCGAGCTGGTCGTGGGTGACGTAGATCGAGGTGGTGTTGAGCCGGCGCTGCAGCTTGCGGATCTCGACGCGCATGGCGATCCGCAGCTTGGCGTCGAGGTTCGACAACGGCTCGTCGAACAGGAACACTTTCGGCTGCCGCACGATGGCGCGGCCCATCGCGACGCGCTGGCGCTGGCCGCCGGACAATTGCCCCGGCTTGCGGTCGAGCATCGGGCCGATTTCGAGAATGCGCGCGGCTTCCTGGACCCGGCTCTCGATCTCGGGCTTGGGCATGCCGCGGTTGCGCAGGCCATAGGCCATGTTGTTGTAGACGCTCATATGCGGATAGAGCGCGTAATTCTGGAACACCATGGCGATATCGCGCTCGGCGGGCTCGACTTGGTTGACGATGCGGCCGCCGATGTCGATCTCGCCAGACGTGATGGTCTCGAGCCCCGCGACCATCCGCAGCAACGTGGACTTGCCGCAGCCGGAGGGGCCGACCAGCACGCAGAACTGGCCGTCGCCGACTTCGAAGTCGATGCCCTTGATGGCCTCGAAGCCGCCCGGATAGGTCTTGCGGACGTCGCGCAGCGCTACGTTTGCCATCTCACTTTTCCGTCTCGATCAGGCCCTTGACGAACAGGCGTTGCATCAGCACGACGACCGCGACCGGCGGCAGCATAGCGAGGACGGCGGTCGCCATCGCCACCTGCCATTCGGTCAATGCATCGTGTACGTCGATGATCTTCTTGATGCCGATGACGATGGTCTGCATGTCGTCACGGGTCGTGATCAAGAGCGGCCAGAGATATTGATTCCAGCCGTAGATGAAGAGGATCACGAACAAAGCGGCGATATTGGTCACCGACAGCGGCAGCAGCGTATCGAAGAAGAACCGGATCGGGCCGGCGCCGTCGATCTTGGAGGCTTCCACCAGTTCCTTCGGCACGGTCATGAAGAACTGGCGGAACAGCAGCGTCGCGGTGGCAGACGCAATCAGCGGAAGGATCAGGCCGGCGTAGGAATCCAGCATGTGCAGATCGCTGGTGATCTTGTAGGTCGGAAAGATGCGCACCTCGACCGGCAGCATCAGCGTGATGAAGATGGTCCAGAACGCCGTCATCCGGAACGGGAACGAGAAGAACACGATCGCATAGGCCGAGATGATCGAGATCGCGATCTTTCCGACCGCAATCCCGATCGCCATGATCAGGCTGTTCAGCATCATGCCGCCGACCGGCGCGCGCGTGGTCTTGCCGGTGCCGGAGACGATGGTGTTCCAGTAGGTCTCAAGGCCGTGTGTGCCCGGATAGAGCGGCATCTGGCCGTTGGCGATCACCGTGTTGTCGTGGGTCGAGGCGATGACCGCGAGATAGACCGGAAAGGCGACGATCGCGACGCCGGCCAGAAGGATCAGATGGGGCAGCAAATTTCCAAATCGACGGTGCTCGACCATGGCGTTCAGTAATGAACCTTCTTCTCGACGTAGCGAAACTGGAATGCGGTCAGCGCCACCACGATCACCATCAGGATCACCGATTGCGCCGCCGAACCGCCGAGATCGGTCCCGACCTTGCCGTCCTGGAACACCTTGTAGACCAGCGTCTGCGTGGCGCCGTTGGGGCCGCCGCCGGTCGCGGTGTCGATGATGCCGAGCGTGTTGAAGAACACGTAGGTGATGTTGATGACGATCAGGAAGAAGGTCGTCGGCGACAGCAATGGAAAGATGATGGTCCAGAACCGCCGCATCGGCTTGGCGCCGTCGATCGCGGCGGCCTCGATCACGCTTTTCGGGATCGCCTGCAGGCCCGCGAGGAAAAACAGGAAATTGTAGCTGATCTGGTTCCAGACCGCGATGACGACGACGAGGATCATCGCCTGCGTGCCGTTCAGCACCGGATTCCAGTCGATGCCGTTGCGCTGCATCGCGCGCGCGATCATGCCGAGACCGGGCTGGAACATGAAGATGAAGAGCACGCTGGCGACCGCCGGCGCAACCGCATAGGGGATGATGAGAAACGTGCGGTAGATCTGCACACCGGCGATATTGCGGTTCGCCATTGCGGCGAGCAACAGGCCGAGCGTGAGCGAGAAGAACGCCACCAGCGCCGAAAAGACGAGGGTAACGCCGATCGCCTGATAATATTCAGGGCGCTGCAGGAGTTCGACATAGTTCTCGAACCAGACGAACTCGGTCGATAGCCCGAAGGCGTCCTGCACCAGGAACGACTGCTGCAGGGCCTGCACGGCGGGCCAGTAGAAAAAGATCAGGGAAACCGCAAGCTGCGGCAGGATCAGAAGATAGGGCAGCAGCCTGCCTGAGAAAATCGCCCGGTTTTCCATGGCCCCTCGCTGGACGGATCGCGGCCGGGTTGGACCCGGCCACGATCGTCAGCTTCCCTTACTTGACCGCGGTGCGCTCGAACTGCCGCAGCATCGCGTTGCCGCGGGACACTGCCGAATCGAGTGCCTCCTTCGCCGGCTTCTTGCCGGCCAGCGCTGCCTCGATCTCCTCGGCGAAGACGTCACGCAACTGCACCATGCCGCCGAAGCGCAGGCCGCGCGAATTCTCGGTCGGCGGCTTGTTGGTCAATTCCTTCAGCGGGACTTCGAGGATCGGGTTCTTTTCATAAAAGCCCGAGGCCTTGGTCTTTTCGTAAGCCGCCTTGGTGATCGGCAGATAACCGGAAACCTGATGCAGGTTGGCCTGGCGGTCGGTGTCGGACAAGAAGGTGAAGAATTTCGCGATGCCCTTGTATTCCTCGGGGCTCTTGCCACCCATCACCCACAGCGAAGCGCCGCCGATGATGGAATTTTGCGGCGCGCCCTTGACGTCCGGGAAATACGGCATCGCCACCGCGGTGTAGGCGAACTTGGCGTTCGCCTTGACGCTCGGATAGAACGCCGAGGACGTCATGAACATCGGACATTCGCCCGAGGTGAAGCGGCCTTCGCCGGTGTTGGTGCGGCCCGAATAGTCGAAGCTCTTGTCCTTTTGCAGCTCGACGAGGTTTTCGAGCAGCTTGGTTTCCAAAGGCGTGTTGAATTCGAGCACGGTGTCGAAGCCGTCGAGCCCGTTGGCCTTGGTGCCGATCGGCACGTTATGCCACGCCGAAAACTGCTCGATCAGGCCCCAGGAACCCCAGGCTGAGGAGAAGCCGCAGGTCGGGTTTGTCGCATGCAGCTTCTTGGCGTCGGCGAATACTTCCGGCCAGGTCTTCGGCGGCTCGGCGATATCGGCCTTCTTCAGCGCGTCGAGATTGATCCACATCACCTTGCTCGACGAATTGAACGGGAACGAAAGCATCTCGCCCTTCGAGGTCGAGTAGTATCCCGTGATCGCCGGCAGGTATGATTTGGGATCGAATTTCTCGCCCTGCTCCTTCATCAGGTCGGAAACCGGTTTGACGGCGCCCTTGGCCGCCATCATGGTCGCGGTGCCGACTTCGAACACCTGCATGATGCCCGGCGCGTTGCCGGCCCGGAACGCGGCGATCCCGGCATTGAGCGTATCGGCGTAGCTGCCCTTGAAGGTCGGGACGATCTTGTAGTCGCTTTGCGAAGCGTTGAAATCATTGGCCAGCTTGACCACGACGTCGTTGTTCGGGCCGGTCATCGCGTGCCACCACTGGATCTCGGTCACCGCGTGGGCGGGCGTTGCAAGCGCAAGCGCAACAACCGTTGCCGTCGCTGCGCCGATTTGTCGAAGAGCCATCTAATTCCTCCGGGTTGGGACCATCATCTTCGTTTTGCGCGTTAGCAGCGCTGGATGACGTGCAAATGACCGTATAAGCGAAAGGATGGTATTGGCAAAGCGCGCGCCAAGGAAAGCGGAAAATAGGATAAGGCCAGGGGCGCCCGGGTCATAAGGTTTTCCGGCTTGGCGCGCAATTACACGGAGAGCCGCAACCTGTCGCCACAGGCATCGGTTGTTGCGGGAGGCACCTCCGGCTCGACCGGGATTTTGCGGTGCATCGTCCCGGCGTTCGCCGGAACGACCTTGAGATTTCCTCAGCGCTTGCGCTGTGGCCCGCAGACCACGCCCTTGGCGACCAGCGCGTCGATCTCGCCCCTGGAATATCCGAACTCGGTCAGCACCTCGGTCGCGTGCTGGCTGAAATTCGGCGGCACGCGGCGCAGGCTGGGCTTGCTGCGCTCCATGCGGACCGGCGAGGCGACCCCCTTGTACCAGTCCTTCTCGATGACATCGCCGCGGTGGACGGTGTGGGGGCTGGTCAGCGCCTGGTCGATCCGCTGCACCGGCCCGGCCGGCAGGCCGGCGGCGAGCAGGCGGTCGCACAAGGGCCCGGCGTCGTGCTGGCTGAACACGGCGGCAAGTTCGGCGCGCAGCGCCTCGCGGTTGGCGATGCGATCCTTGTTGCGGGCAAAACGTACGTCGCTGGCGAGCTCCGGCTTGCCGATCTCCTTGCAGAGCTTGCGGAAGGTGCCGTCATTGCCGACGCCGATGAAGATGTTGTCGGTGCGGGTCGGGAAGATCGCGTAGGGCACGAGGTTCGGATGCTCGTTGCCGGTCAGGCTCGGCGGCTTGCCATGCATGAAATAATTCGCGGCGTGCGGATGCATGATGGCAAGGCCGGTTTCGTACAGCGTGGTTTCGAGAAACTGCCCCTGGCCGGATTTTTGCCGCTCCGACAGCGCCATCAGAATGCCGATGGTCGCATAAAGCCCGGTCGAGATGTCGACCAGGGGCACGCCGATGCGCATCGGCCCGCTTTGCGGCGAGCCGGTCGCGGCGATCATGCCGGTCATGGCCTGGATGATGGCGTCATAGCCGGGATTGCCGCCGCGCGGACCGTCGGCCCCGAAGCCGGAAATCCGGCAGTGCACCAGCCGCGGAAATTTCGCGCGCAGCACGTCGTTGCCGATGCCCCATTTGTCGAGCGTGCCCGGCTTGAAATTCTCGATCAGGACGTCGGCGCTCTCCAGCATCTTCATCAGCACGACGCGGCCGCCCTCGGAGGCGAGGTCGAGCCCGATCGAGCGCTTGTTGCGGTTGATGCCGACGAAATAGGCCGCGTCTTCGCCGTGGAAGGGCGGGCCCCAGTCGCGCACCTCGTCGCCGGCGGGCGGCTCGACCTTGATCACCTCGGCGCCGTGATCGGCGAGAATTTGCGTGCAATAGGGTCCGCCGAGAACCCGCGTGAGGTCGATCACGCGCAATCCGGCCATCGCGCTGCCGGGGGCAGTTTCAGTCGTCATGGGCTTCTTCTTGGACGTTTTCTTGGGCGTTGTCGTTGATGCCATTAAGCATCACGGACGCCCGCGCGCAAATGCGCGGCAGGGCCGGCAATCCAGCCATGCCGAATGGCCCGCCGGTCGTCGCGGCGGGCCATTCGAAAAATCCGTCAGACGACGCTCAGGCGAACGTCCACATTGCCGCGGGTCGCGTTGGAGTAGGGACATACCTGATGGGCCTTCTCCACCAGCGCCTCGGCGTCCGCGCGCGCCAATCCGGGAAGCGAGACGGCGAGCTCGATGTCGAGGCCAAAGCCGCCGGCTGAACGGGGCCCGATGCCGACGGTTGAGGTCACCGAGGCGTCGGCGGGTACTTTCGGGCCGCCCTGCGAGGCGACGAATTTCATGGCGCCAATGAAGCAGGCAGCGTAGCCGGCCGCGAACAGCTGCTCGGGATTGTTGCCGGCGCCGCCGCCTCCGCCCAGTTCCTTGGGCGTGGTGAGTTTGACGTCCAGCGCGCCGTCGAGCGTGGCGGCATGGCCATCCCGGCCGCCGGTGGCCTTGGCGCTGGTTCTGTAGAGCACATTCACGGACATGGGGGTCTCCCTCGTTGCGGTTTCGATAGGAGGAACATTGCACGCAATTGAATTGTGCACAAGATAAAATATATAGGTTCACATTTAATTGTGCGCGATTGAATGCGGGCAGGGCGCGGCCCACAATGGGGCCGGGCGCCCGTTCCGGATGGCGAGGGTTGAAATGGCGAAGAAACAGGCGGCCGACGCGCCGCTGCTACTGGGCAATCAGATCTGTTTTGCGATCTATTCGACCGCGCATGCGTTCAACCGGGTCTACAAGCCGCTGCTCGACCGGCTCGGCCTGACCTATCCGCAATATCTCGTCATGCTGGTGTTGTGGGAACACGATGGCGTTCCGGTCAAGGACATCGGCGAACGGCTGTTTTTGGACTCCGGCACGCTCACGCCGCTGCTCAAGCGGCTGGAGGCGGCGCAACTGATCAAGCGCACCCGCGACACCGCGGACGAGCGGCAGGTGCTGATCGCGCTCACGCCCCAGGGGCAGTCGCTTCGGGAAAAAGCCAGGACCGTGCCGCAGTCGATCCTCGCCGCCTCGGCCTGCTCGATTGCCGAACTGTCGGCCATGAAGAACGACCTCGTCGCGCTGCGCGACCGGTTGAATGCCGTGGTGGGGGAGTAGAGGAAAGCAGGCTCGGCGTCAGAGGCGTTTTTTGGCGAAGGCGCGGCCGGATGCGGACTTCAGATATTTCTCGAATGCAATGGCCTGTTTTTCGTCGCTGAAGCCGACGTAGGTCTTCAGCCGCCACGGCTTGTATTTCGAGGTATGCGGTACTTCGCCAGCGTTGTGTTTCGCCAGTCGGGCACGCAGGTCATCGGTAATCCCGACGTAGAAATGCAAGGAATCGAGGCTTTCGAGGATGTAAACGTATTTCATGGCGCCGCCCCCCGCTAAATTGTGGAGGCTACAACGTGACAACCTCGCTTGCCGAGGCCCGGCTTCGCCATGCGGGCTACACCGCGGCAGCCTTCGCTACGATAGGGCTTGCCGAGCCGAAGCTGGCGAAGCCTGCGAAGGCTGGTGGAGCCAGGCGGGATCGAACCGCCGACCTCTTGCATGCCATGCAAGCGCTCTCCCAGCTGAGCTATGGCCCCTTAACCGTTAGCCTCTTGAGCATGATCCTTTCGGAAAACCGGTAGCCACTTTTCCGGATCATGCTCGCCCGCGTGCCTTGGGCGACTCGCGGGAAAAACCCTGAACACAGTTCAGGGCTGATCTCAAGTCTCCTCGTCGCCGCCGACGTCGCCAATGATGTCGGTGACGTCCTCGTCGCCTTCCTCTTCGTCGGCGATGAAGGTGGAATCGTCGTCGTCATCATCCTCGATCGTCTCGTCGATCTCGATGTCGTCTTCCGATTCGGGAACGACGGCCTTGACCTTGCCGGTGTTCTCCTCGGCGTCGGCTTCCTCGAGTGGCACCAACTCTTCGGCTTCCATCGGCTCCGGCGTGGCTTCTGCGGCGGAAGCGGCGGCTGCGGCGCTGGCGCGCGCGGCGGCGTCGGCGCGAGTCCGCGGTGGTGGAATGGGCGCAATCGGCACGACCTCCCCGGTATAGGGGGAGATCACCGGGGTCTTGTTGAGGTCATAGAATTTCTTACCCGTGGTCGGGCAAATGCGCTTGGTTCCGAGATCGGATTTGGCCACGTGTGGAATCCTGGGAATGTTCTGAAAAACGGTGCTTCACTTGGCTAGTTGAGGCGCTGCTGTCAATAGCGCTTTGCGAGAGGTAGATGCCAGCGTGACGCCGCGCGGCCCATGTGGTACCTGCCGCCCGCGTAGAGGACACAATCTTGACCCAATCAGACGGCCCTGCCGACCAGCCCAGCCCGCTCGAAGCCCGTCAGAGCGGGCCCCTGACCGGAAAGGTCCGCGTACCCGGCGACAAGTCGATTTCCCACCGTGCCCTCATCCTGGGCGCGCTGGCGGTGGGCCCAACCCGGATTTCGGGCCTGCTGGAGGGCGAAGACGTTCTCAACACCGCCAAGGCGATGCGGGCGCTGGGCGCCAAGGTGGAGCGGACCGGCGATTTCGCGTGGATCGTGCACGGCGTCGGCGTGGCGGGGTTCGCGCAGCCGCAAGCCCCACTCGATTTCGGCAACTCCGGTACCGGCTGCCGGCTGGTGATGGGGGCGGTGGCCGGCTGCCCGATGACGGCGGTCTTCGACGGCGATGCTTCGCTTCGGTCCAGGCCAATGCGACGGGTGCTCGATCCCCTGGAACTGATGGGGGCAAAGGTCGGTTCGAGCGGGCAGGGCGGCCGTCTGCCGCTGACGCTTCAGGGCGCGCGCGATCCCCTGCCGATCCTCTATCGGACGCCCGTGGCCTCGGCCCAGATCAAGTCCGCGGTGCTGCTGGCGGGGCTCGCCGCGCCGGGCGTCACCACCGTGATCGAAACCGAGGCGAGCCGCGACCATACCGAGCTGATGCTGAAGCACTTCGGCGCCGACATCGTCTCCACGCGGGAAGGCAGCCATGGCCGCCGCATAGCGCTCACCGGACAGCCCGAACTGCATGGCGCCGACATCGTGGTGCCGGCCGATCCGTCGTCGGCGGCGTTCCCGATCGTGGCCGCCTTGATCGTCGAAGGCTCCGATCTCGTTTTGTCCGATGTCATGACCAATCCGCTGCGCACCGGGTTACTCACCACGCTGCGCGAGATGGGCGCCTCGATCGAGGAGAGCGAGGTCCGCGGCGATGCCGGCGAGCCCATGGCGCAGTTGCGGGTGCGCGCCTCGAAACTGCGCGGCGTCGAGGTGCCGCCCGAGCGCGCGCCCTCGATGATCGACGAATACCTGGTGCTGGCGGTGGCGGCGAGTTTTGCCGAGGGCACCACCGTCATGCGCGGCCTGCAGGAACTGCGGGTCAAGGAATCCGACCGGCTGGAAGCCACCGCCGACATGCTGCGGGTCAACGGCGTCAAGGTCGAGATTTCCGGCGACGATCTGATCGTCGAAGGCAGGGGCCACGTGCCGGGCGAGGGCATGGTCGCGACCCATATGGATCACCGCATCGCGATGTCGGCGCTGGTGATGGGGCTTGCCGCGGACAAGCCGGTCCGGGTCGACGATACCGCCTTCATCGCCACGTCATTTCCGGATTTCATCCCGATGATGCGTTCGCTGGGGGCGGAGTTTTCATGATCATCGCCATCGACGGACCCGCGGCGTCGGGAAAAGGCACGCTCGGCAAGCGGCTCGCCAAACATTATGGTTACCGTCACCTGGATACCGGCGTGATCTACCGTGCGGTGGCCAAGGCGCTGCTGGACGCCGGCGCCGACCTCACCGACGAAATGATTGCGGTCTCCGCGGCCCTGGCGCTCGATCCCGAGAAGTTCGGTGACCCCGTCCTCAAGACGCAGGAAGTCGGCGACGCCGCCTCGGTGGTCTCGGCGATCCCCAAAGTGCGGGAGGTGCTGCTCAATTTTCAGCGGCAATTCGCCGCCGATCCGCCCGGCGCCGTGCTCGACGGCCGCGATATCGGCACCGTGATCTGCCCGGACGCCGACGTGAAGATCTTTGTCGTTGCCGACCCGCAAGTGCGCGCCCGCCGTCGTACCCTGGAGGCCCGGGCGCGGGGCGAGGCCGCCGACGAGACCGCGGTGCTGGCAGATATCCTCAAACGCGACGAACGCGACCAGAACCGCCCCGTTGCGCCTTTGAAACCGGCAAAAGATGCTTACTTGCTCGATAACTCCCATTTGGATATAGAAGGCGGCGTCCGGGCCGCCATCGACATTGTCGAGGCCGTCCGAGCGGGCCGGCAGCGGGTTTAATCCGCAGCCGTCATTGGAGGAAAGCCCGCTCCCGGTCTTGAACTGCGATATCCCGAGGCCGATTGCCTCGTTCAGGCTCCGGACAAAATTATTCAACGGATCGAACGTGCAGGCATGCTGCCGGCCCGCTCTCGCGATTTCTTGCGAGGCGGTCGTTAGGGTTTGCGGAACCCTGACACTTCACGCGCGATGCGCCCTTTAACCCGAATGGCCGGCGATACCCGCATCTGGAGAACAAATGGCTTCGACTGCTACTTCCTATAATCCTTCCCGCGACGATTTTGCCGCGATGCTCGACGAGTCCTTCGCCGGCGGCAACCTGCAGGAAAGCTCCGTCATCAAGGGCACCGTTGTTGCGATCGAGAAGGACATGGCCGTCATCGACGTCGGCCTGAAGACCGAAGGCCGCGTGGCGTTGCGCGAATTCGCCGGGCCCGGCCGTGAAAGCGAACTCAAGGTAGGCGACGTGGTCGAGGTGTTCCTCGACCGTATCGAAAATGCGCTCGGCGAAGCCGTGCTGTCGCGTGACAAGGCGCGCCGCGAGGAAAGCTGGGGCAAGCTCGAGAAGGCCTTCAACAACAACGAGAAGGTGCACGGCGTCATCTTCAACCAGGTCAAGGGCGGCTTCACCGTCGACCTCGACGGAGCCGTGGCCTTCCTGCCGCGTTCGCAGGTCGATATCCGTCCGATCCGCGACGTCGCACCGCTGATGAACAATTCGCAGCCGTTCCAGATCCTGAAGATGGATCGCCGCCGCGGCAACATCGTGGTGTCGCGCCGCACGGTTCTGGAAGAGACCCGCGCCGAGCAGCGCCAGGAACTGGTGCAGAACCTCGAAGAGGGTCAGGTCATCGACGGCGTGGTCAAGAACATCACCGATTACGGTGCGTTCGTCGATCTCGGCGGCATCGACGGCCTGTTGCACGTCACCGATATCGCCTGGCGGAGGGTCAATCACCCGACCGAGGTGCTCACCATCGGCCAGACCGTGAAGGTCAAGATCATCAAGATCAACCACGAAACCCACCGCATTTCGCTCGGCATGAAGCAGTTGCTGGACGATCCGTGGCAGGGCATCGAGGCCAAGTATCCGCTGAACGCGCGCTTCACCGGCCGCGTCACTAACATCACCGACTACGGCGCGTTCGTCGAGCTGGAGCCGGGCATCGAAGGCCTGATCCACGTCTCGGAGATGTCGTGGACCAAGAAGAACATGCACCCAGGCAAGATCGTTTCGACCTCGCAGGAAGTCGAAGTGCAGGTTCTCGAAGTCGATTCGGTCAAGCGCCGGATTTCGCTCGGTCTCAAGCAGACCATGCGCAATCCCTGGGAAGTCTTCGTCGAAAAGTTCCCGGTCGGTTCGGTGGTCGAGGGCGAGGTCAAGAACAAGACCGAGTTCGGCCTGTTCCTCGGGCTCGAGGGCGACGTCGACGGCATGGTGCATCTGTCTGATCTCGACTGGAAGCTTCCGGGCGAGCAGGTGATCGACAACTTCAAGAAGGGCGACATGGTCAAGGCCGTGGTGCTCGATGTCGATGTCGAGAAGGAGCGCATCTCGCTCGGCGTCAAGCAGCTCGAGGGCGATCCGTTCGCCGAGCCGGGCGACGTCAAGAAGGGCGCGGTCGTGACCTGCGAAGTGCTTGAGGTGAAGGAAAGCGGCATCGAGGTCCGGATCGCGGGCACCGAGTTCACCACCTTCATCAAGCGCTCGGAACTGGCGCGCGAGCGCGCCGATCAGCGTGCCGAGCGTTTCGCCGTCGGCGAAAAGGTCGATGCGCGGGTGATCCAGTTCGACAAGAAGGCCCGCAAGGTGCAGGTCTCGATCAAGGCGCTGGAAGTCGCCGAAGAGAAGGAGGCCATCGCGCAGTACGGCTCCTCCGATTCGGGGGCGACACTGGGCGACATTCTCGGCACCGCGCTCAAGCAGCGCACCGACAAGTAAGCCTCGCGCTTCAAGTCACCATCAATCAGGCCCCGGTTTCGACCGGGGCCTTTTTTGTTGCCCGACGAACGTCCTTTTCCGTCATGACCAGGCGCGTCCCGGCCATCCGCGTCTTTGTTGCCCAAAAGCACGACGTGGATGCCCGCGACGAGCGCGGGCGTGACGCGCGTTGGCAACTTGGGGCCTTGTTTTCTTCATATTGCCTCGCAATTGATGTAATCAGGACACGGTATATTAGGGCTGTGCAGAGAAGACCGTGCGATCCCCTCACAGCCGCTTCCGGGAGATTTTTCGATGTCGCTTGATTCAGACGTGATCGTCGATCGCCGCAGGATTCGCCGCAAGCTGACGTTCTGGCGGGTGACCGCCGCGGTGGTGGCGATCGCTGCGATCGTCGCCGTCGCCGCGATCGCGACGCCTGGCGGCCGCAGCGCGTTCACGAGCTCGGGCTCGATCGCGCGCGTCCACATCGACGGCCTGATTCGCAGCGATAATGATCGCGTCGAGGCGCTGGAGCGGCTGGAGAATTCGCACGCCGCCGCCGTCGTCGTGCATATCAATTCGCCCGGCGGCACCACGGCCGGCTCCGAACAGCTCTACGACGCGCTGATGCGCCTGAAGGCGAAGAAGCCGATGGCGGTGGTGGTCGAGGGCCTGGCGGCATCGGGCGGCTACATCACGGCGATCGCGGCCGATCACATCGTCGCCCAGCAGACCTCGCTGGTCGGCTCGATTGGCGTGCTGTTTCAGTTTCCGAATTTCACGGATTTGCTGAAAACCGTCGGCGTCAAGGTCGAGGAAGTGAAGTCCTCGCCGCTGAAAGCAGCCCCCAACGGCTTTGAACCGACCAGTCCGGAAGCGCGCGCGGCGCTGGATTCGCTGGTCAAGGATTCCTATGCGTGGTTTCGCGGCCTGGTGAAGGAACGGCGCGGCATGGACGACGCATTGCTCGAAAAAGTGGCGGACGGTCGGGTCTTCACCGGCCATCAGGCGGTCGATCTCAAGCTGATCGACGAACTCGGTGACGAGAAAGCCGCGGTCGCCTGGCTGGTGGCGCAGAAGGGCGTCAAGGCCGGCCTTCCGGTCCGCGACTACAAGCTGGCGCCGCGATTCGGCGACCTGACTTTTTTGCGGACGGCGGCCTCGATTACGCTGGATGCGCTCGGCTTCAACGGGATTGCGCGGCAGATCGAGCAGGCCGGTCTTGCGCAGGCAGCCGACCGGCTGAGCCTCGATGGCCTGCTGGCGCTCTGGCAACCCGGGGGCACGAATTGAGCGGCCTAAGTCCGGTTTCCGCCCCGTCTCCCGCATTGCGGGTATTGTCACAATCCGGGTTTTCGGCCTTTGTCACGCCTTTTCCGGTCACCCAAATTTGATTTAGCGTCTTGACAGTTCAAGGCATTTTCACGGAAATGCGTATCCGCACGTTCCCGGGTCCCAGTCTCGATGATCAAATCCGAACTTGTTCAGCGTATCGCCGAGCACAACCCGCATCTTTATCAGCGGGATGTCGAGAACATTGTGAACGCAATCCTCGATGAGATCGTCGCGGCGCTGGCGCGCGGCGATCGGGTTGAGTTGCGCGGTTTCGGCGCGTTCTCGGTCAAGCACCGTCCGGCGCGCGCGGGCCGCAATCCGCGCACCGGCGCGCATGTGCCGGTCGACCAGAAGAGCGTTCCGTTCTTCAAGACGGGCAAGGAAATGCGCGAACGGCTGAATCGCGAGGGCGGAGCGCCGGACACCGGCGCCTGAGACGCGTTTATTGATCGCGCGCCGGCTGGCCGCGGAATCCGCAGGTTTCCGGACGGCGCGCCATCGGGTCTTTCAGCAACAAAAGAGGGATCATGCGCAAGTTTCTGACCGCAATGGTGCTGATCCCGCTGGGCCTGATCTTCGTGGTGTTCGCGGTCGCCAACCGGCACTTCGTGACGGTGTCGTTCGATCCCTTCAATTCGAGCGATCCGTCGATTGCAGTCTCGCTGCCGCTTTTCGTCGTCATTATCGCGGTGGCAATTGTCGGCGTGGCCGCGGGCGGTATCGCGACCTGGTTCCGGCAGCGCCACTGGCGGCGCGCCGCACGGCAGCATGAGGCCGATGCGCGGGCTGCACGGGTGCAGCTGGCCGATCTGCGCGCCGGCGCCGCGGCCTCGCGGTACGATCAGCAGCGCCTTCCGGCCCCATCGCAGGGCGGTTTTTATGGGCCCGGCGGGCGAGACAAGCAGGGCGCGACGTTGTAGAACGCCGCCGGGCGTATCGGCCTTTCCGGCCTCCTCGCCACCGCTCTAACCCCTGTCTTGACGCATGTCCCTGATCGTCAAAATTTGCGGCCTGTCCACGCGCGAGACGCTCGACGTCGCGCTGAATGCCGGCGCGGACATGGTCGGATTCGTGTTCTTTCCGCCGTCGCCCCGGCACCTCAGCCTCGAGATGGCCCAGGAACTCGGCAAGGCGGCAAAACGCCGGGCGTCGAAGGTCGCGCTCACGGTCGATGCAGACGACCTGACGCTCGCCAATATCGTCGAGGCGCTGCAGCCGGACCTCTTGCAATTGCACGGCAGGGAAACCGTGGCGCGGCTGCGCGACATCAAGCAGAAATTCGGATTGCCGGTCATGAAGGCGATCGCGGTCGAGACTTCGGCCGATCTTGCGACACTGCCCGGTTATGCAGATGTCGCCGACCGCATCCTGTTCGATGCCCGCGCGCCGAAGGAAGCCACCCGTCCCGGCGGCCTGGGGGCGGTGTTCGACTGGCATGTGCTGGAGAAGCTCGACCTCAAGCTGCCGTTCATGGTCTCGGGCGGGCTCAATGCCGAGAACGTCGCGGAGGCCGTGCGCGTGACCCGCGCCGGCGGCGTCGATATTTCATCCGGCGTGGAACGCACGCCCGGCGTCAAGGATCCCGAAATGATCCGCGCATTCATCCGCGCGGCGCGCGCAACAGAAGAGCTGACGGTTCGATGAGTCTCGCCAAACCCAATTCCTTCCGCAGCGGTCCCGACGAGCGCGGACATTTCGGCATTTTCGGCGGCCGCTTCGTCGCGGAAACGCTGATGCCGCTGATTCTCGATCTGGAGCAGGCCTACGCCGAAGCCAAGGCCGATCCGGCGTTCCACGCCGAAATGAACGGCTATCTCAAGCACTATGTCGGCCGGCCGTCGCCGCTGTATTTCGCCGAGCGCCTGACCGAGCATCTCGGCGGGGCAAAAATCTATTTCAAGCGCGAGGAGCTCAACCATACCGGCTCGCACAAGGTCAACAACGTGCTCGGCCAGATCATGGTGGCGCGGCGCATGGGCAAGAAGCGCATCATCGCGGAGACCGGCGCAGGCCAGCACGGGGTCGCCACCGCGACGCTGTGCGCGCGGTTCGGGCTTGAATGTTTCGTCTATATGGGCGCTGTCGACGTCGAGCGGCAGCAGCCGAACGTCATCCGCATGGAAATGCTGGGGGCCACGGTGATCCCGGTTCAGTCGGGCTCGCGCACGCTGAAGGATGCGATGAACGAGGCGCTGCGCGACTGGGTCACCAACGTGCACAATACGTTCTACTGCATCGGTACGGTGGCCGGCCCGCATCCCTATCCGATGATGGTGCGCGACTTCCAGTCGGTGATCGGGATCGAGACCCGGGCGCAGATGCAGGAGGAAGAAGGCCGCCTGCCCGATTCGCTGATCGCCTGCATCGGCGGCGGCTCCAATGCGATGGGGCTGTTTCATCCCTTCCTCGACGATCCGGGCATCGAGATCTTCGGCGTCGAAGCGGCGGGCCACGGGCTCACGCAATTGCATGCCGCCTCGATCGCCGGCGGCCGGCCCGGCGTGCTGCACGGCAACCGCACTTATCTGCTGATGGACGATGACGGCCAGATCCAGGACGCGCATTCCATTTCGGCGGGGCTGGACTATCCCGGCATCGGGCCGGAGCATTCCTGGCTGCATGAAACCGGCCGGGTGACCTACCTGTCCGCGACCGACGACGAGGCGCTGGCGGCGTTTCAATTGCTGTCGCGGCTGGAAGGCATCATCCCGGCGCTGGAGCCGGCGCACGCCATCGCCAAGGTGATGGATCTTGCGCCGAAACGACCGCGGGATCACCTGATGGTGGTCAATCTCTCCGGCCGCGGCGACAAGGACGTGCCGCAGGTGGGCGACATCTTGAAGGGCAGGAAGAAGTGACCACCCGCATCGACGCACGCTTCGCTGAACTGAAGAAGCAGGGCCGCTCCGCCTTCATCACTTTTCTGATGGCCGGCGATCCCGATCCTTCAACCTCGCTCGAGATCATAAGAGCGCTGCCGAAGGCGGGCGCCGATGTCATCGAGATCGGCATGCCCTTCACCGATCCGATGGCCGACGGCCCGGCGATCCAGGCGGCGGGGCTTCGGGCGCTGAAGGCCGGCATGACGCTGAAGAAGACGCTGGCGATGGTGCGCGAGTTTCGCAAAACCGACAACGCCACGCCGCTGGTGCTGATGGGCTACTACAATCCGATCTATATTTACGGCGTCGACAAGTTTCTGGTCGATGCGAAATCCGCAGGCGTCGACGGCCTGATCATCGTCGACCTGCCGCCGGAGGAAGACACAGAATTGTGCCTGCCGGCGATGAAGGCCGGGTTGAACTTCATCCGGCTGGCGACGCCGACCACCGACGACAAGCGCCTTCCCGCGGTGCTCGCCAACACTTCCGGCTTTGTCTACTACGTCTCGATTACCGGTATCACCGGCAGCGCCAGCGCTGATTCCAGTGCCGTCGGCCAGGCCGTCGCCCGCATCAAGCGGCATACCAAATTGCCTGTTTGCGTCGGCTTCGGCATCCGCACACCGGACGCCGCCCGCGCCATCGCCGAGAATGCCGACGGCGCGGTGGTCGGCACCGCGCTGGTCGACGCCTTGCGCGGAAGCCTCGATGCCGAAAACCGGGCGACCGCCAGGACCGTCGGTGCGGTGGCCGATCTGGTTGCCTCGCTGGCGCAGGGCGTCCGGGGCGCCAAACAGGCCGCGGAATAAGCCACAATTTCAGTCGAAATACACGGCAAACGGCGGCTTGCCGGCCATGGTCCGGCCCGCCATATATTTATTCCAGGCGATTCGATCGCCATTCGGAGCGAACCATGAATTGGCTCACCAACGTCGTCCGGCCGAAGATCCGCAACATCCTGCGCCGCGAGACGCCGGAGAATCTGTGGATCAAATGTCCGGATTCCGGGCAGCTCGTGTTCTACAAGGACGTCGAGGCCAATCAGTTCGTGATTCCCGGCTCGAACTACCACATGCGCATGGGCGCGGTGGCGCGGCTGAAGTCGATCTTCGACAACGAGACGTGGTTTGACGTGGCGCTGCCCGAGGTATCGGCCGATCCCCTGAAATTCCGCGACGAGCGCAGATACGCCGACCGCATCAAGGATGCCCGCGCCCGCACCGGGCTGAACGACGCCATCAAGGTCGGCTACGGCAAGCTCGAAGGCGCCGCCGTCGTGATCGCGGTGCAGGACTTCGACTTCATGGGCGGCTCGCTCGGCATGGCGGCCGGCGAGGCGATCGTGCGCGGGCTCGAGCTCGCGGTCGAGAAGAAATCGCCGTTCATCGTGTTCGCGGCCTCCGGCGGCGCCCGCATGCAGGAAGGCATCCTATCGCTCATGCAGATGCCGCGAACGACCGTCGGCATCCAGATGCTGCGGGAAGCGAAACAGCCCTACATCGTGGTGCTGACCAATCCGACTACCGGCGGCGTCACCGCCTCCTACGCGATGCTGGGCGACGTGCAGATCGCCGAGCCCGGCGCGCTGATCGGATTCGCCGGCGCGCGCGTGATCGAACAGACCATCCGCGAGAAATTGCCGGAAGGCTTTCAGCGTGCGGAATATCTCAAGGACCACGGCATGGTTGACATGGTCGTGCATCGTCACGAGCTGCGCCCGACGCTGGCGCGCCTCTGCCGGCTGCTGACGAAATCGCCGGCGCTGGAAACCGCCTCGAAACCCGCAGCTCCTGTCACCGCTCCGGCCCAGATCGTATCGGGCGCGGACGCGGCGCCGGCAGCAACCCACGCGTGAACGCGCCCGCGGCCAGGCCAGCGCCCCCGCTCGGCGAATTGATCGCGCGGCTGTCCGCCCTGCATCCGGAGCGGATCGAGCTCGGCCTGGAGCGGATGCAGCGGCTCTTGGAGCGGCTCGATCATCCCGAACGCAAGCTGCCCCCGGTCATTCACGTCGCCGGCACCAATGGCAAGGGTTCGACGATCGCGTATTTGCGCGCGATCCTGGAAGCCGCAGGCCTGCGTGTCCACGTCTACACTTCGCCCTCGCTGGTGCGGATCAACGAGCGCTTTCGCCTCGGCCGGCCCGGCGGCGGCGTTCTCGTCGGCGATGACGAACTCTACGCCGCGCTCGAAGACTGCGAACGCGCCAATGCGGGCGCGCCGATCACCATTTTCGAAATCGAAACCGCGGCGGCTTTCTGCTTGTTCGCGCAGCATCCGGCGGATGTGCTGCTGCTGGAAGTCGGCCTCGGCGGGCGTCTAGACGCCACCAACATGATCGATGCGCCGTTCGCGACCGTGATTGCACCGATCAGCATGGATCACACCGAGTTTCTCGGCGACACGCTGGCGGCGATCGCGCGAGAGAAGGCCGGGATCATCAAGCGAAACGTGCCGGTGATTTGCGGCGAGCAGCCGGCCGAGGCGATCGCCGTGATCGAGCAGGACGCGAGAAAAATGCGCGCGCCGTTGCACGCGGCTGGCGAGGGGTGGCACGTCAATGTCGAGCGCGGGCGGCTGGTTTACCAGGACGAACGCGGCCTCATGGACCTGCCGGCGCCAAAACTGTTCGGCCGGCATCAGTTTGACAATGCCGGTCTTGCGATTGCGACGCTGCGTGCGCAGGACCGGTTCAGGATCGGAGCGGCCGCGTACGAAGCCGGCATCGTCAATGCCGAATGGCCGGCGCGGATGCAGCGCCTTTCGTCGGGCGCGCTGCTGGAGCACGCCCCGCCGGGCTGCGAGATCTGGCTCGATGGTGGACACAACGCGGAAGGCGGCCGCGTCGCTGCCGCGGCGCTCGGCGATCTCGAAGAGCGGGTGTCGCGGCCGCTGGTCGTCATCGCCGGTATGATGGCCAACAAGGATGCGAGCGGGTTCCTCGCCAATTTCGCCGGGCTGACGCGCCACATCATCGCGGTGCAGATCCCGGACAACGATAATGCGATGCCGCCGGACCGGCTCGCGGACGCCGCCCGCGCGCTCGGCATGCGCGTGGAAATCGCTGCCAGCGTCGAAGCGGCGCTGCGCGCGCTGGCGCGGCTCGCCTACGAAGTGCCGCCGCGCATCCTGATCACGGGCTCGCTCTATCTCGCCGGCCACGTGCTTGCCGCCAATGGCACCCCGCCGGGATAGACCCAAAGATGCGCTTTGCCGCGATCGCCGATGTCCACGGAAACTATCTGGCACTCGAAGCGGTCATTGCCGATATCCGCGCGCAGGGCATCGAAGAGATTGTCGATCTCGGCGACATGGCGAGCGGACCGCTCGACGCCAGACGGACGATGGATGCGCTGATGGCGCTCGACGCCGTTCACGTGCTCGGCAATCACGATCGCTATCTGATCGACCGGCCGCCGGAGAAGCTGGGATCATGGGACCGGCCCGCTCATGCGCAGCTCGAGACAACGCATCTCGACTGGCTGCGCGCGCTTCCGCCGACGCGCGTGTACCGCGACCAGGTGTTTCTCTGCCACGCGACGCCGGAAAGCGACGAGGTCTACTGGCTGGAGACCGTGCTGCCCGACGGCACGGTGCGGATGGCGTCGCTGGAGGCGATCGAGGAGGCGGCGAAGGGAATCACGCAGCCGCTCATTCTCTGTGGCCACACCCATATCGCGCGCGCGGTGCGGCTCGCCGACGGGCGTCTGGTGATCAATCCCGGCAGCGTCGGCTCGCCCGGCTATCGCGACGTCCATCCGTTTCCACATGTCATCGAAGCCGGCACGCCGGACGCGCGCTACGCGATCCTGGAATTCGTGGACAGGAGTTGGCGCGCGACGTTCCGCCATGTGCCCTATGATCACACAGCGATGGCGGCGCTGGCGCGCCGCAACGGCCAGCCCGAGCTGGCCTCCGCGCTGGCGACGGGGTGGATCCGGTAAGCGCAACGCAAAACGGCCGGCTATTCGCCGGCCGTTTCATTCAAATCAGAGCGTGTCGCGCGATCAGACCGCGGCAGTAATCCACTGCTGCAGCTTCTGCTTCGGCGCGGCGCCGACCTGGCGGGAGGCCATCTCGCCGCCCTTGAAGATCATCAGGGTCGGGATCGACATCACGCCGTATTTCGAGGCCGTCTTGGGGCTCTCGTCGACGTTCAGCTTCACGATCTTGACCTTGTCGCCCATTGCGCCTGAAATCTCGTCGAGCGCGGGAGCGATCATGCGGCAGGGGCCGCACCATTCGGCCCAGAAATCGACCACGACCGGGCCGGTCGCGTTGAGCACTTCGGCTTCGAAATCGGCGTCAGAAACCTTGCCAACGGCCATCGGAGTACCTCGTTCAGTTCTGGAAGGATGCGGCTTTGAAGAATCGCCGCAAGGATCATGCAAACAACCTATGAACGGGTTGTTGCCGGGTCAAGCTTGGACATCCCCCCGGAAACCGGATGCCAGTTCGGCGTCCAGCGCGGGAGCAGAAATCTCCATCAATTCAGGCGTTTCGGTCCAAAGTAACGCCGCCCGGACCGGCAATTGGGGATAAAGCTTCCCCAGCACCGCGCGGTAGAGGGCGAGCTGCCGGACGTACCCGCTTGGCGCCTCGGCCGCGAGGGTAGGCGGGGCGTGGTTGGTCTTGAAATCGACGATCAGCACCTCGCTTTGGCTTACCACCAGGCGGTCGATTTGCCCGGAAACCAGCGCTGGCGGTCGCTCCGGCCGCTGCAGCCGTCCAACGATCGAGACCTCGGCGCGGCTGCCCGCGCCAAATACCGGCGCGAAACGGCTATCCTCGATCAGCGTGAGCACGGCTTGCGCCAACGTCTCCCGATCGCCATCGCTCCAGCCGTCGGTGTTGCGGGCGAGGTATTTCAGGGCGGCGTCGCGGCGTCGCTCGCTCGCGACGTCGGGCAGGGACTGCAGCAGCCGGTGCACCAGCGTGCCGCGCTTCAGAGCGCGCGCCCGCAGCTCGATGGATTCACCTGACCGGACGCGGTGATCGTCGTCCCCGGCGGGATCGGACGGGCGCAACTGGCCCTCGGCGGGCGCGTCCGGCGGCGCTGAGGCCTGCAACCATGCCGGCAGCTCGATGGGAGCGGCCGTCGCCGCCGCCGTGGCTGCGGCGGTGACAGGGGCGGCATCCTCGATCCCTGCGTAACGCCTTATTGGGCCTTCCGGCGTCTCGATGGTCTCCTCGCGCAATCCGGAATTGGAAAGCCCTTTGACGATCAGATCGTACCAGGAGTGTTTGCGTACGCTGTTCATGTTGCCCGGCATGCAGCCGCCGACGATCAGGCGGTCGGCCGCGCGCGTCATCGCCACGTAAAGCAGGCGGCGGTACTCATCCTCGGTCTCGCCCAGCATCGCCGTGCGCGCCTCGCTGACGACGGCCGGGTCCTCGGCCTTTCTCCCGGCCCAGACCACAACACCCCCAGGCAGATGAATCAGCTTGAGGCGCTGCGTATCCGAGGGCGAAGACGTCGTGTCCACCAGGAACACCGCGGAGGCCTCCAGCCCCTTGGCGCCGTGCACGGTCATGACGCGGACTTCATCGCGCGAAATTTCCATGTCGCGCTTGACCTCCAGGTCGGCCGCGCGCAGCCACGCCACAAAACCCTGCAGCGAGGCGGGCGCCTTGCGTTCATAGCCGAGGGCCAATTCCAGAAATTCGTCGAGCGCGTCATTGGCCTCGTGGCCGAGCCGCCGCAGGATACGCGCGCGGCCGCCATCGCCGCCGAGCAGCCAGGCATAGAACGCAAACGGCGTTTCGGTGTCGAAGCGGCGCTCGCATTGTTGCAGGCGATTCAGCACTTCCCCGAACTTGCCATCGCGGGCGGCGTGATCGTTCAACGCGCCCCGCAGCGAGCCCTTGCGTTGCCACGCCAGTTCGAACAGCTCGTCCTCGGAAAGCCCGAACAGCGGGCTCTTCAAGGCGACCGCGAGCGCCAGATCGTCGTGTGGCAGGAGCAGCGCGTCGGCGAGATTCATCAGGTCGATGATCGCGATGTGTTCGGTCAGTTTCAGCCGGTCGGCGCCGGCGACGGGAACGCCTGCGTGCTTCAGCGCCTGGATTACCGCATCGAAGGCGTTGCCGCGCCGCCGCACCAGCACCAGCATGTCGCCATAACGCAGCGGGCGGCGCTTGCCGGCGCTCCCGGTCATGGTGCCGCTTTCGACCAGCCGTTTGATCTCGGCCTGAATGCGCCGCGCGAGCCTTACCTCGGGGCTGGTCTGCGACAGCCCGTCGAACGGCGCGCGCCAGCCCTCGATGTCCTGCCTGCCGTCCGGCTGCTGCAATTCCCAGAGCTCGATCAGGCTCGGCCCGGCGTCGGCCAGCGAGTTGTGGATGGGATAGCCGGTCTCCATCGAATGGATGCTGCGGTAGATCTCCGCTTCGCGAAACACATGGTCGACCGATTGCAGGATCGCGGCGCCCGAACGGAACGAGTAGGTGAAGGTAACGGGATCGAATTTCAGTCCGGCGTCCTCGAATCTTTTCTTCAACGCTCTGCGGCGCTCGTCGAATTCGCGCGGCGCCGCGCCCTGGAACGAAAAGATCGACTGCTTCTCGTCGCCGACCGCGAAGATGGTTCGCACCACGCCGTCGCGGGCGCCCTCGCCCGAGGTGAACTCGGAAATGATGTGGGCGACGATGTCCCATTGCCGCGGGCTCGTATCCTGCGCCTCGTCGATCAGCACGTGATCGACGCCGCGGTCGAGCTTGTAATGCACCCAGCCGGAGGACACCCGGTCCAGCATGGAAAGCGTCTTGTCGATCAGGTCGTCATAGTCGAGCAGGCCGCGCTCCTGTTTTTCGCGCCGGTAATTCGCCGCCGCCGCGGTCGCGATCGAAAGTAGCGCCTGCGTGCGGTCGCGGGTCGTTATGGCGCGCCGCCGCTCGATCAAGCGGCCGATGCGGCCGCCTTCCAGATCGAACAGGTGCGCAATGGCGGGACTGTTGTCGCAGAACTTTTTCGTCAGCACGGTTTTGCGTGGACTGCGCTCGTCGGTGAGGAACACGCCGATATATTTTTCCACCTGTTCGCTGCCGGTAAATATCAGCGCCTCACGCAAGCGCGCCGCCTGGTCAGCCTCGGTTTTGTTGCCGGTATCGAGAATGGAGGCGATTTCCTTCCATCGCGATCGCGGCAGATGCGGCCCGTCGACGATCTCGCGCTCGACGTTCTCGATAGTGTCGCTCGCGTCGACGCCCAGCGCGGCCGATACCTGCACCGCCGCGGCCTCGACGCTGCCGGCATTATCTGTCCATGCCATGAAGTGATCGCGGCTCAGGCACGCCTCGCGCACCACATCCTTGAAGGTGACGTCGGCGGCACTCGCCATCGCGATATTGAGCGCGCGACCGGTGGCGCTGTCGGGATCGCGGGAGGCTTCCAGCAGCACCTTGAGGTTGGCGCGCTCCATCATCTCGTTCTGGTCGCGCTCGTCGATCACGGAAAAGCGCGCCGGCACGTTGGCCTCGAACGGAAATTGCTGCAGCAGCCTCGTGCACAGCGCGTGGATGGTCTGCACCTTCAGGCCGCCCGGCGTCTCCAGCGCGCAGGCGAACAGTTTTCGCGCCGCCATCCGCAAACGCGAATCTGGCCGCGTGATGCCCGCCTCGCGAATCGCGTCGTCGAGCGCGTCGTCGTCGAGCGTGACCCAATGGCCGAGCGTGGTGAACACACGCTCCGCCATATTGGCGGCGGCGGCCTTGGTGAAGGTGATACAGAGGATTTTTTCAGGCTGCACCCCGTCGAGCAGCAGCCTGATCACCCGCTGCACCAGCACATGGGTCTTGCCCGACCCGGCATTGGCCGAGACGAACGCGGAGGAAGCGGGATCCGAGGCGCGCGCTTGCGTGGCGCGGACCGCCGGAGGAATTGGGCGCGGCGCGCTTACCATTCTTCCAGCCCCAATCCGCCGGCCGCCGACCATTCCTTGATGCGGGCGAGATCGTCGTAGCTGCCATAGCGGTTCGACCACATCGACAGATTGAGCGAGGTGTAGGCCTGATCCTCGTTCTCGAAGGCGCGGATCAGCGCTTCGAGTTTCCTGCGCGCCTCGTCGGCGGCATCGTCGGGCAATTGCGGCGTATCGCCCGGCCTGATCTTCAGCTCCAGCGGCTTCTGTTCTCCCGGCGGATTGTTGCCGGAGAGCCTGACATAGCCGATCTCGCTGACGGAGCTGTCCGCGGGAATATCGGCAAAGCCGCCTTCCCGCAGGATCGCCGCCTCCAGTGTGAGCTGCGGTGACAGCCCCATGCGTACCTGCTTGCCGGTCGGCGGCTGCCCCGTCTTGTAATCGAGGATCGCAAAGCTGCCGTCATCGCGGCGTTCGATGCGGTCGGCGCGCGCCGACAAAACGAAGGTGCGTGCATTGTCGAGGGGAATCTGAATTTCACCCTTGATCTCCGCGTCGATGCGGACGATGTGGCCGCGCCGGGCGATTTCCCAATCCGAGAACCATCTGGCGATGCGCTGAAAGCGCGGCCACCACAGCGCGCGCGCCTCGGGCCGCTCCATCAGCGGCGCGAAATATTTCTCGCCGATCTTTCGCAGGGCGCTCGCGGGATCGGGCGGCAGCGAGGTTGCAAAGGTTTGCGTAAATTCGCCGAGCGCATCGTGGATCGCCGAACCGCGGTCGGCGGCCGACAGCGGCAGGTCGACGGGATCGAGCGGGTTGAGCCGCAGAATATGCTTGGCGTAGATCGTGTAGGGATCGCGCAGCCAGTCCTCGATCGCTGTCACCGACAGTTTTAAGGGCCGCGTCGTGCGCGGCGGCTTTGGCGCGGGCTGCAGGATCGGTACGACTTTACCAGGGCGATCCAGTCCACCGGCGAAGCGTGCATATTTCTCGCCGGCGGCGACAGCGGCGTTCCAGCGCTCCTCGCCCGCCACCGCCTCCAGCCGATGCAGGAAGCGCGAGGTCACGGCGGGCGCGCCTCCGACCTTCGCCGCATGGCTGAGGATCACTTCGCCCGCGCCCAGCAACTGCGCAAAATCGTGCGCGGAAAGGCCGATGCGCCGTTCCGGCAGATCGAGGCCGAGCTCGTGCCGCATCGGCCGGCTCAGCCAGGGATCGACCCGCGGCGCCGGCGGCCACACGCCTTCGACCAGCCCGCCGATGATGACGCGGTCGGATTGCGTCAGCCGCGCTTCCAGCGGGCCGTAAATCTTCAGGTGAACATTTGCCTGCTCGGGGCGCCGCACCATGCGGTCGGCAAAGGCGGTCTGGAACACTTCCGGATAGTCAGCGACTTCGACCAGAAGCCCGCTTTGGGTTTTCCCGCCGAGCAGATCGTCGAAGGCGGAGGCCAGCGCCGCCCCCGGCTGGCCCTCGAAGGCGAGCGCCGCGCCATGCTCATCGCGCGACAGCGCCATCAGCACCTCGCGATGACGTGTGGCCAGCTCGGCAAAATCATAGGGTTTTGCCGGATGGAGACTTTCGATCGGCGCAAGCGCCATCTGCAACCGGTCGATCAGCGCTCGCGCGCGATCGAGTTCATCGTCCCGGAGCCGGGTTCTCGGCTCCGCACTATGCAGTGAAGACACCTCGCCACGCCGGAGTTTTGCCAGTTCAGTGCGGAAACGGGTGAAGTCACGTGCGAGCCCGCCGCTGCCCGCCTGCGGCCGCGTGCCGCGCAACAGCGCCAGTTCGAGCGTCTCTAGGGCATCCTTGAACGCAGCTGGTGCGCCGCCGAGCCGGCAAAGCGGATGCTTCAGCAGCGCCAGCAGGTTCGGCGGCTCTAGTCCGTTTGCCGCTGCCTCCGCTGCAAGCCGCGCGAAAATGCCAGCCGGCGTGTCCATCAGCGCGTCGCCGCCGGAATCGTCGAAGGCGAGATTCCAGCGGCCGAGGGCCGCGATCACGCGCCGCGCCAGCGCACGATCCGGCGTCACCAGCGCCGCGGATTTATCCAGATGGCGCGCCTCGCGCATCGCCACCGCGATCGCCAGCGCCTCCATCTCGGGATTGTCGGCGGCGATGACAGCGAGATTTTCCATGGCGCCCGAGATCTTCTCCACAATGGCGGGTTCGGCCAGCCGCCGGTGCCATTGCGCGGTGGCGTTCGACGGCCGCATCGCCTCGGATGCGAGTATGTCGCGGCCATGCGGCGCGAGCTGGCCCAGAATTTCGACGTCGCTGCGACGGATGCCCAGTCGAGTCAGCAGCGCGTGCATCGCGTATTGCGGATGGTTGGATGACGGAGGCGAGGTGAATTTCCCTTGCGCATCCCTGACGCCGCCGATCGTCTGCCAGGCTTCCTCATCGAGATCGGTATCGAGCCCCGGCAGCACCACCGCGCCTTGCGGCAGCGCGCCGACGGCGTGGAGGAATTTCGCCGTGGCCGGCATCGAGCCGGTCGAACCCGCCGCGATCACCGGGCCGTCGTGATGCGCGCTGAGGCGTCTCGCTTCCGCCGCGATCAAGAGATCGCGCCGCGCCGCCGGTTCGATCTTCTCGATTTCCGCAAGATGAGCCGGCCATGCCAGGCGTGCGATCCGCAAAAATTCCAGCGAGTGCTGCCAGTATTGATCGAGTTGATCCGGCACCAGCCCGTCCAGCGCCTCCCAGCCGACGCCGCGGGTGACCATGTCGTCCATCAGCCGCGCCAGATCACCCGCCAGCGCCAGCGTCGAAGCCGGGCCGCCGACCACCAGCGGCGCCAATACCGGACCTTTGGCCCAGGCCGCGACGAGTCTCGCCAGCGTCAGCCTGCGCTCGAGTTCGCCGAGCTTCGGCGGAATATCCAGCGGCGCCGCGCCGCCATATTGTTCGGACTCTTCCGCGAATGCCAGTTCGTCCTCGTCGATGTCGCCGAGCGCGACAATGCGCGGCAGCACCGCCGCGTCCGCCTTCAGTTCGTCGAGAAAGATTTCCCGCGCCATGCGTCCGGCGCGCCGGGTTGGCAGATAGAGCGTCGCCTGCGCGAGTCGTTCCGGATGGTTCCGCACCTCGAAGCCCGCGACCAGCCGGCCATCGACCAAAGCGGCGATGACGGTGCGCAGGAATGGCGCGGAGAGGGGAACGCTGAAAACGCGCATGGGGGTCCTGATTCGGAGATCGGGGTGCATCATGGCATGGGCGAATTTTGGGTGCGATTATAATTAGGCCAGCAATTCGT